>CBDUPM010000017.1:0-13867 GCA_965369105.1 uncultured Bacteroidales bacterium
TCGTCGAGTTGGGATTGCAGCAGGTTGCCGGACACAGCTTCCAGAGATAGCCATGCCGTACCGGGAAGCCGTGGCGCCATCTCCAACAGCGCCTGGAGTAATGCGCCGGAACGCAGTTGGGTTTGGGCGTTTCGTAACGAACTGAGGGTCCAGGCGCGTTCCAGCCATTCCAGCAGCAGCGGAGAAAAAGATGGCTTGTTCTGGTTGCCGGCTCGCAGGCGCGCCAGGTTGTCGAGCATGGCCTGCCATATCTGGTCCAGATTGACGTCAAAATGGCGCAGCACCAGGTCAAAGTCGCCTTCGCCTTTTTCCAGCAGGCTTTTCAATTCCTCCATTCCATCACCCGACTCATTGCTAAATGCAAGAACGGGGACTTTCTCAATCCTTTCCTGAACCAGATGAAGCAGGTCTTTAAGCTCCGATTCTCTGATCAGGTCAATTTTATTCAACAGAATAATCGGGATAACTTTTGAATTATAACAAATTGCTAGATATCTCTCCAAACGGTTTAAATTAAAATCACGGTCGACAGCCTGAACAATAAAGGCATAATCCACATTGGTCGCAATTACCTGCTTTTCCCCATGTTTTCCGGGATTTTGCCTTTCTATAATGCTTTTTCTAGGCAGGACTGCATGAATGAGCACCTTATTTTCATCATATTCAGAAATGGCCACCCAATCGCCCACCGCAGGAAAATCCGATCGTATTTGAGCACTATATCTGAAGTTTCCAAGTATTTCGGCCTCATATTCATTTTCAGTGGTTTTTACCAAATATCTCTCTTTATGTTCTGAGATTACACGGCCTACATCAAAAGAATCCAGATTTTCTTTCTTTCGGAAATTCTCCAGGTCAGGATAATATCCCAGGTCTTCAAGGGTCATTATATTGGTATTTAAAATTTCGAACTTAGCAGGGGAATTTATAATTTTCAGCGGATAATCGCAATTTTATTTTTCTGAATTATTGAAAGATTAAGAATATTCCTGCTCAGACTATTTCGTTTTCAATTGCAATTCTGGACCAGCTTTCGATTTCCTCATATTTTTCAAATAATTCTTTTTTACTGACCCATTTTGCAGTCATTTTTTTGGTTTCCTTTATACGGATATTTTTATTTGACAGCTGAATATTATATAAAAGTCCGATATGAACCCTGCCAACCGGAATTGAATCGTCGTTGATGATGCCCACAAACCGGATATTTTCAATTTGGCAATCTTCGAACAGACTGATCTCTTCAAATAATTCCCTTTTTAATTCATTTACAAACCAAAGCTCATTTTGATTGCCTGATATTCCAGGGTTCATATGCCCGCCTACTCCCAGATGAAGTTTATGGTGTAATCTTCTCTCCCTCTGCCCTGTCTTCCTTTTAAACAGGTAAAAAGAGTCTTTATGTGAAATGATTCCATATGGAATGATCTGTTTATAGGAAGGATCTTCTTCCATTTCACACCTTCTGCCAAACACCGACTGCTGAACGATCTTGTTCAGGACAATTCTGTTTCCTTTTATCAGGCCTGACTTGCGGTAACTTAAAATCCTCCATAGCCGGTCTGTTGGAATCGCAAAAACTATTTCATCCAAAACTGATTTTCTTAAACGCACATATTCCTTCTTATGGGAGGATGCGGATCATAATCCTCTACCACAAAATCATCTATGGTTAACTGATCAAAAGGTTTTTTTGCGATATGTAATTTTGGAAGAGGCCGGGGTTCTCTTGACATTTGCTCCAGAATAGCGGTCACATGATCATATTTTTCTTCGGTTCCGTCACCCGGTGCATTTTTATTCAGCCATTCAACTACTTCTAAATAGTCTTCCCGTTGAGAAACATTCCTGATTCTGTTTTGAACTTCTTTGAAGTTTTCTTTATACCACTGAGTTCTCTTTCCGATACTGGTATAAAAATGGGCATCTCCAAAGGTATGAATAAAGGTTTTGGGAATCATATCTGCTTCCTGGGCAATTACTTGAGTAAGTGCAGCATAACTGGCAATATTGAATGGAACCCCTAAAAACTGATCACAGCTTCTCTGATATAATTGCAATTCTAATTCTCCTTCCTCATTTGCGGTTGCCTGGTAGAGAACATGACATGGAGGTAAGGACATATTTGGGGTATCTCCGGGATTCCAGGAATCTACAATATGTTTTTTTCCTGTGGGTTTCCTTTTCAGGCCTTCAATCATTTTCCCCAATTGATCGATTTCAACAAAATTCTTCTTATCATGATCATAATATTCCCATCTTCTCCATTGTTTTCCATATATCGGGCCGGCATCACCCCATCTTTTGGCAAATTCGTCATCTTCCTTAATCATTTGGCCGTATTCCGCCATTGCTTTGTCCCAATCAGGAGAATATTTCACAAGCCCCTCGGGAAATATTCCTTCTTTTATCATTCCGGGCAGATTATCCTGAAATGCATCAGGTCTCCAGATAGGGCTGTTATTGTCTTCCAGATACTTAATGTTGGTATCCCCTCTCAGAAACCATATGGTTTCATGGAACATAGACCTTGTAAACATTTTTTTGGTTGTTAACAGGGGATATCCTTCCCTGAGATCATACTCGTTTTGATACCCGAATAAGGAAATTATTCCGGAACCTTTACTTCCTCCTTTAAAATTAGAACGATTTGAAGTTAAAATTGCTTTTGCATGATCCAGATATTGTTGAGCCATTTTTTATTCTCCTTTGATTATTTAGCTGAAATATAGCTTTCAAAAGTAGCTTTTATTTCCAATGAATACCAAACTCAAGGGTATACAGTTATGGGAAAATTATTAACAAAAGTCGGTTAAACCTATCCCCTTTTTATGGTTCCAAAACCGGTAGATGCATCTTTGACAAAGAGATACATGTGGCTGGACCGGGTGTTTAAAACCATTTTTTACAGATATCAGGTCTTATAAGCGGGACGGCCCCTGGTTTGTGAATTTCTGATTGATTTGTAATAATTCTGAAAAGAGTTTTGCCGTGGCAATGGCATCACCCAGGGCGGTATGCCTGCCTTCCACTTCAATCCCAAATAAGTCAAATGCTTCATCCGAAGAAACGGCTTTATCTTTGATTTGCCCTGAAAGGAAGAGAAAATGAAGAATGGAGGAGGTATCAATGATCCGGTGTGAAAATAAATCACTGAAGTTTTGATTATTCCGGGAAAATAAAAGCTTTAGAAAATCTGCATCAAAATGAACATTATGACCGGCAAGCGTAATTTTCTCCCTCGGAGCAAAGTGTTTGCCTGTAAATACTTTTATTTTCCTGATAGCCTCCAGGGACGAGATAGCATTTTTCTTGTGTTCTTCCAGGTCTATCCGATTTATTTCGAGGGCTTCTTTTGTAACCGAAAGAATTCCATCATTTATCAGAATTTCCAGTGAATCAATTATTTTCATGTCTTCCCAAATAACCAGAGCGACAGACAACAGTGAATGTTTACGAGGATCCATTCCCCCTGTCTCGGTGTCAATAAATAATACTTTGTTTGGCATTTTTGTGAAATTGACTTCTTTAGGAAAGCAAATGTAGCAAAGTTTGTGCTCATTATCCATTCACAAAATGGAAGGGATTTTGCCACAGTTAGGAAATATGTTTGCCGGAGACCTTTTTTTAGCTTTCCCATTTATCACTTCAGACAGGAAAGTGATTATCCGGCACTTTTACTTTAAAAAACCTGTTTTATTGATTGATCATTAATTTTGCCTGATCGCTTTTAACTTTAAACCGGGTTCAATGACCGTTAATGAAACAACCTGATTATTCTCCAGGTCGAAGTGCACTTCAATCGAAGATGTACCGTTGTATGTAAATACGTTCTCAGATTTTTGATATAAGGCTCCGCCGAATTTTCCCAGTTTAGCTAAAGAAAGATTGTTTCTCATATTAAGTTTTACAGATAAGCCATCCTTTTCTCCCTCCCCATATATATAGTCACCCAGGTATTTATTCTTATCCTCAAGGCTCATTTCAATGTCTTTTACTTTTATATCGGCTGTACCAAGTCGGGTCAAAAAGTCTATGAGTTTGCCGGAGTTCTCTTGTTCCTTATCTGAGAGTATGATACCATAATCAGACCGCAGACCTGCTTTCGCATGACTAAGCAGGCTAATCCCATGGGGTCCGGAGATGGACTCTGTTCCCGGTGCTGATTCAATAATCGATTTAACCGATTCATAATAACCAAACATGGCGAAAGTGAAGATATCGGGTCTTGCGCCGTTTTCGATCAGGAACTTTGCTATATCTCTTCTTCCCACATGAGAAGCTGCTCCGAGTGCGCTTTCCCAATCCCCAAATGCCCAATCCCATGTTGCCCTTGCTAGCTCAGGCCGGAATTCAATCAACTCCTTTACCCTGTCAAAGTTAAAATGCGATGCGCCCACCACTTCAGCTACCAGCTCATCATCTATGGAGGGATATCGGTGAAAAAGCTTCTTTCCCGGATCTTTTTCCATCCCGGAAAAAGAATTTGCAAATAATACATTGGGCAAGGATGCAGCCATTAACCCAAAGATACTGCTCTTTACAAGGGTTCGTCTTGAAAAAAAATTTTGGTTTTCCATTTATTGTGATTATTTCTTATCCAGCACCTCCGAAATAAACTAAATGGATGTACGCGTCTTTTGTTTATTATGAACGGACAAGTGCCTGGTTATAATAACAACAAACGCAAGCTTCAAAGTGTTCCGGGAAAGCTATTATTTAGCTCTCATTTTGTTTCCTCTTTTTTCATGGCTTAATTCTGCCAGGCCAAGGGCTTCCATTAATGGCGGGATATACATACCAAAACGTCCTCTAAAATTCTTTTTCAGTCCATACCATCCACCAACAGGATTTGCGGGCGAACGGCCCCAATGTTCCACTGTACCTTCCCTGGTTTCCTGTTTTTCGTCTTTACTTCCCAATTCCATCCAATCCCCATGTTTTTTGAGCATATCGTGCAAATCATGAATACAATTTATATCATAGTGAAGAACGGTTTTTCCCACCGTGCAAACTAAAATATCTTTGCCGTCTTTTTCTTCAACATGCATTGTATAATCTGAAGTAAGAGGAGGTGTCTTTAATCCCATAGGAGATTCCTTTGTTCCGATTTTTTCCCTGTAATTCATAGCTTTATTTTTAATGATAATAATTTTTTTGGCAGTATCTGGATTTAAATTTAAAATAATCAGGACTGGCTGGTCTTAATCAGTCTATACAATAAGGCATTACATCTATAATATCGAAAACAGCAAACTACATACTTTCCCTGACTTAAAACCTTAAGCCTTTTTAATTGGTTTCCATTTCTAAAGATAAAAAGATTTTGCTTACAGGATATTAATATCATTCCAATTCAAAGCTATATCCAGGCTGAATCCGCTATGAAAACCCGGAGTCGGGATATTGTTCCGACCATGAGAATATAAAAGAATTGCGCTTGAATTTCCAGTAACCGGAAAATCAAACGCAATCTGTAAAAGCTACGGTCTTCTCTAAAATTTAAACAAAACTTATCCCATGATTCCCGCATATTTCAGCCACTTTTTCAAAATCGGGAGGTCCTGCCGGCAGATTTGCCAATTCGTTAAACATAAACTCTATTCCGGCCGGAAAGGCACTGGTGATTATTTTAGCCTTCTCAGTTCCAACTATTTTCCAAGAATGCACCATGTTTTTCGGGGCAAATGCTACATCCCCTTCATTCAATACCGTAGATTTTCCATTTACCATTAATTCCATTTGCCCTTTAATCACCCTGAAAATTTCATCCTCGCGTGTATGGATATGTGGAGGAATACCCACACCCGGCTCTACATTATCGACCCATTCCACAATTTGATTCCCGGTATCACTACCGAGCAATTTATGCGTTTGAATATCACCGATAACATTTAAAACTTCACCTTCCTGGTCGCGGATTATTTTAGCCTTGTTTTTAGCTAAAGTCTGATTCTCTGGATTCATTGATTTGCCTAACATCAGGCCAGGGATTAATGAAAGAGCTGCTCCCATTCCTGAGGCTTTTAAAAATTTTTTTCTATTCATAATATTTTTTTTATTACAAATAAAGACAAATAAGTCTTTTTTAGAATGTGAAAAACATGGTAATACCTTAGAATTTGAATCTTTTTAGTTCTGGCGCAGGATTGAGGGCGACATGCCGGTATGTTTTTTAAGAAAATAACTGAAATAATCAGGAGATGAGAATCCCATTTCAAAGCTTATTTCTTTAACAGATTTATCTGAAAACTTTAATTCATGCCTTGATCTCATAATTCTTTGTTCGGTGATTAAGCTCTTTGCATTGACACCCAGCGCTTCATTGACACATTCATTCAGGTAGTTTTTTGATATATTCAGAAAGCGGGCATAGTCACCAACTTCATGGTATTCATGAAGTCTTTTATCAATTAATTTCTTAAACTTATATACAATTGTTTTTTTGGAATTATCCTCTGCAATTATGGACTTTATATTGCACTGTCCGTCACAATAGACAAAGAATGTATTCAAAAGTGAAATAATTGCATCATCCTTATGTTTTAATTGAGAACCTATTAATTCATCCAGCATTTCCAATAAAGCCCGGATCCGGATTTCAATGCCTGGTGCCAGGTTTATTTTCGGGATTTCCACGGAAGCAAAGAGCCTCACTTCATTTATATGCAGGTTACTCAGTAAGGGATTATCCAATATTTCTTTGGGCAGATATAATATATATCCTGAGGAAACTGAACTTTCTTTTTTAGTAATTTTCCAGTTAACACCCGGATTCAGAAAAAATATGGAGTTGGATATGTTCTGGTAAACAACATTATTAATCTCAAATGACATTACCCCTTTTTGAAACCAGCATACTGTATAATAGTTTTCTTCGCTTTTAAGGGTAGTTTTATTTATTAGCGGGAATATTTTTATTAAATCTGTGTTCATTTATGATAAACAATTGATGGTTCAAGCAATATTGGATTTTATCATTGCGGTTTACTTATCATAAACAAGACAGGAAATAAATTGTTCCAAATGCTCCTGATTTTTATTTGCACGAATTGAATGGGTATAAAGGATGAATCAGATAGCAGGAAAGGGGTTAGCGGGATAATGATGATTTTGAATAATTCATGCGATGAAATCTTTTTTTCTTTCACTTTTTATAGCACAAAGTTGAACAGATAACCCAAAATAATGATAAACAAGCTTATCGTACCAAAGAAAATCCCTATTAGCTTCCATTTCATTACTTTTTTCAACAATGTTGCTTCAGGTAAGGACAATCCCACTACGGCCATCATAAACGCGATGGCTGTGCCAAGGGGTACTCCCTTAGCAACAAAAACCTGTATCACCGGAACTATCCCGGCAGCATTTGCATACATGGGCACAGCAAGGATTACTGCGAGCGGAACAGCATACCATTTATCGGCTGACAAAAACTCTGTGAAAAAATTCTCCGGAACATAGCCATGCATTGCAGCTCCGATAGCTATACCAATAATGACATAGATTAATACTTTTCTTACAATATCCCATCCGTCTTTAATAATGGTCGGAAGACGATCAATAAAAGGTGTTTTTTCACCCTGCCATATTTCATTATCCTTCATGGCGTTTTTTTGGATATCCCTGACCCAGTCGCTCAGGTGCTGTTCAAGTTTAAATTTTCCCAGTATAAAACCACCCATCATCCCCATAAATATTCCTGCGCCGGCATAAATGAGGGTCGCTTTTAAGCCAAATAAACCTAAAAACATGGCTACGGCAACTTCATTTACCAGGGGTGATGTTATTAAATATGAAAAAGTTACTCCCAAAGGGATTCCGCCTTTTACAAAACCAATAAACAAAGGTATTGATGAGCATGAACAAAAAGGAGTAATGGCACCAAAAAAGGAGGCAAAGAAATATTCCAGGCCAAATAGTTTTCGGGTGGTCAGATAGATACGTAAACGGTCAACAGGGAAATAAGCATTGATAACTCCCATCAAACTGCTGATCAGGAATAAAAGAATTAAGATTTTGATAGTATCATAAAAGAAAAAATTGACTGCTGTTCCCAAATGTGATTCGGGTCTGAGCTTTATAAAATCAAAAGTGAATATATCCACCAGGACAGGCAAATAGTGGTAAAGTAATATTAAAAGGGGTAATACAACCAGTATGGAAGTCACTAATAATACTTTGTTCTTTTTATCCTGATGTAGTTTTCCAGGATTATCCAGGTCATATGCAACACTCCTGGCTTTGTTTATATCTCCTTTAAATATATTAGACTCGTCCATTTTTGATTTAAATAAATGATTGTACAAATACCCGATAGCTTAAAAAACTTGGAAATTAACAACTACCAGGTAGTAAACACCTACCAGGATAAACAGAGCTGCGATCACATTTCTGAACCAAAGCTCAAAACTCTTCAGTTTATTATAAACATTGGCAATTGAGCCAATGCTAAATGCAATGAGCCATGCAAAGATTATAACCGGAATTCCGGTTGCAATGGCAAATATTACAGGTAGGTATAAGCCACCGGCACTGCTAATGGTCATTGGCATTAACATTCCAAAATATAAAACTCCACTATAGGGGCAAAATGCCAGGGCAAATACTATTCCCAATAGCAAAACACTCCAAAATCCCTTTTTCGATTTATCTTCCATTTTCGCTGTCAGGGATCCCAGACCCGGGATTTTAAACTTTAAAACCCCAAGCATAAACAAACCTATAAGGATTAAAAGCGGACCTAATACTTTCTCCCCCCATTCCTGGAAGAAACCTTCAAACCCGAAGCTGCTTGCTCCAAAAAAGAAAAGAAAACCAATTAAAGTATAGGAAACAGCCCGTCCCAATGTATATACTAATCCATTGGTAAATACCTTTCTCTGGCTGGATATATCCTTACTAATATATCCGACAGCAGTTATGTTGGTTGCCAGGGGGCAGGGACTTATTGCCGTCATCAGGCCCAGAATAAAAGCTGTAAGCAGAGGAAATTGAGAAGTTTCCAGAAAACTTTGAAGTATTTCCATACTTTATAACATTGAGTCAATGGTTTCTTTAATCTTTAGCTTTAATTTGTCCGGATTATTGCGGGCATTCATAAAAGCATAGTTGGTCAGGTCCACCATTTTTTCATCATTGGTAATCAATAAACTTTGTCCACTGATTTTGTATTTTTCAACCAGGGAATTGTCTTTGTCGGTTTCTCTGTTTATTGATTCAAAGCTTACCTTATCGCCATAATATTCTTTTAATGCCTCAATAGTAACAGACTCAACTGCCTGACATGTAACGCATCGTCTGGTAGCATGAAAATAATAGACTTTAATTTCCGTAATAATCCCGGATTCTGTGTTACTGCTTTTTGAATTTTCCTTATTCTGCGGAGTATCAGAACAACATTGTGCTGAAAGGGCAAAAATTCCTGCAAACAGGATTAGACTTAAGATACTGATGGTTTTCTTCATTTTACAAGCGTTTATTTTGTTAACAATTTTGAGATTTCACTAACTGAAAGAAGCTTCCCTTTTGATACAACCTGTTCATCTATTACCAATGCCGGAGTTACCATTACACCATACTCCATTATTTTCATGATGTCTTCAACCTTTGTTACTTTTGCATCAATCCCGGTCTCCTTAACTGCTTCCAATGCGGCTCTTTCCAATGTCTTACATTTTGAACATCCTGTCCCTAACACTTTAATTTCCATTTTATTTCTTTTTAGTTTGTTATATCTGAAATCACACTTTCGTGTTCGTAGTTCGCAAAACTACGAACTTTAATTGTAAATTTTTTTATAATCGTAAAAATTCTTTAAATAAACCCTGTGCTTCCTTCCAGTTTTCTTCATTGATGCAGTACTTAATTTTGGGAGCTTCAATTTCACCCTTAATTAATCCTGCATCTTTTAATTCCTTCAGGTGCCCCGAAAGGGTAGATTTTACAATGGGAAGTTCTTCAGTTAAGTCGCCACTGTAGCAACAATTTTGCCTCGACAGCAATTCCAATACGTACATCCGTATCGGATGCCCCATTGCCTTTGCATATCTTGCAATTCTTTTTTGTTTTTCTGATAGTACTTCTGTATCCATTAAAGTAATTCGTTAAATACCGAACAAAGATAATTGTTATTTTTGATTTAAGTATAAAGTTAATTAAAAAATTGATGTTGTTTTTACAAAACAATATCCCGGGAGAGCCGCAATTCCACTATTTCCAGCTATTCCGACTATCTTATTATTAGCCAACCCCTATTTTAGTCCTGTGATTCTTTTTAAGCCAATGCTTCCCATCTTGTTTAGCATTAATTATTCTTATTCAGCCTCTCTGGTACTTTTGCTTACTTAATCTGATGAATTGCTCATCCTTTCTAAAATATGGCTTAATTCAGAAGGTTCCGCTCTTTTTCTGTAGTCTGCATCCAGAAAGGCGTAGATAATTTTTCCCTCCCTGTTAATAATATATGTTGCTGCCAGGGGAAGTTCGCTGGAATCATCGCCGTTGTAATTTTCCAGGCCAAATTTCCTGTTATATATTTCTGCTACTTCAGGTGTAAGTTTAAAAACAACCCCATACTTTCTCGCAACCTCATTTCCAATATCACTTAATACTTCGAATCCTAAATGGTGTTTTTCGGATGTAGATATTGAGCTGTCAGGCAATTCCGGAGTTAAAGCAATCAGATTGGCACCATTGGCTTTGAAATTTGGTAATTCTTCCTGTAACTGGTGAAGTGTTAAATTACAATACGGACACCAACCTCCCCTGTACCAGGTCAAAATTACGGGTCCTTTTTTAAGATATTCTGATAATTTAACCCAGTTTCCTAAAGCATTCTTCAAATCGAAATCCGGTGCTGTCTGGCCTTCCTGTTTCGCATTTTCAAGCACTCCACTATTACGAACAGCATCAATTCCTTCTTTGTAAACCTTTTTGGTTTTCTCATCTGCATTCAGTTCAAAATTGCTTTTCTTTTCATCCAATAATGATTTCAAGGTCTGTTTTTCATCCGGATCAACTTCATGGGTGTTTTCCATTTCATGATTTGTTTTTAATTGATTTTCCTTTGTTTTCTCAGGGTTTTGACATGAAAAAAAACCTAAGGCCATAAGGCTGAATATATAAAATTTTAATTTTCTCATTTTTCAATTTTTAAGGATGGTTAATGATTATCCGGGTGATGTTCTGTAAAACAACAAATTTTCGATTTAATTGGTCCCGGGAATCCTTGAATTGATTCCAAAAATGAAAATTTTGTGCTATCCGTGATTTACCGCCTGATTGAATGCTGGTCAGTTTCACATTCAATTCATAAAACTTCAGGAGCGGATGACCCCTCTCCCACCCTTTACTTCCCAAAAGGCAGTTTTTCTAATTCCACGTTTCCACCGCTCAGAATGATACCGGTCTTTTTATCCCTGAACAGTTCCTTTTCTTTTAGAACTGCGGCAACCGCAACAGCGCTGGAGGCTTCCACCACGACTTTCATCCTTTCCCATATCCATTTCATAGCAAATATGATTTCTTCTTCTTCCACACGGATAATAGACTTCACATGTTTTTGAATAACAGGGAAATTTATATCTCCCAGGGAGGTTTTTAATCCGTCTGCAATAGTTTCCTTATTCGTTGGAGGCTGGATGATCCCTTTTTTCAGAGACCAGTATGCGTCATCTACCTGGCTGGGTTCAGCTCCGATTATTTCTATACCGGGATTAACAAGTTTTGCAGCCATGGCTGTTCCGGCAAGGAGTCCCCCGCCACCCACCGGTGTAATCATGATTTCCAATCCGGGTATTTCTTCCAGAAATTCCAGGGCAACCGTGGCATTCCCCTCAATTACCTCTATCTGGTTGGAGGGATGCAAAAGTATGGCTCCTGAACCGGCAATAAATTCTTCCACAGCTTTTTCCCGGTTTGCCTGTCCCGGTTTGCATTCAATTACCCTTGCTCCATAAGCTTTAACCGCATCTTTTTTTACCTGGGGTGCATTTTCGGGCATTATAACTGTTGCTGATATGTTCAGCAATTTAGCGGCCAGAGCAGTAGCCTGCCCGAAGTTTCCAGAGGAATGGGTTACAACTCCTTTGGCTTTCTGATCATCATTTAAATGAAGGGCAGCATTCAGTGCCCCTCTCATTTTAAATGCACCCATTTTCTGGAAGTTCTCACATTTAAAATATGCTTCTGTTCCGGAAAAATTATTAAAGCTCCGGGAAGTAAGAACCGGAGTTTGATGAACAAAAGCCTTCATTTTTTCATGAAGCTTTCTCAGGTCATGTATATTCTTTTCGTCGGTCATATATCAAGAAAAAAAGCCACTTAAAAAGTGACTTTCAAATTTTTAAAATACAAATCTGAAGGAAAGTCCAAAACTATCCCCCCAGAATCCTGTATACCCTATCAGGTTAAAAGCAGGTTTATAGTCCAGGGAAATATTAAAGGGGATTTCGCTGAAATTATATTCCAATCCGACTATACCATCAATTCCAATCACAGCAGTTGAGGTTCCGCTATCAAACCATGGGGAGGTATTATCCCAGAATCCAACATGAGCTCCTGCGCCATAATAGAAATACAGGGCATCGACATCAAATGCCAGGGTATGTCTTTCCCATAATCCGGTCAGGTTAAAACCGCCCCAGCGGGTGGCCAGGATTCCTTCGACTGCATCAGTTGTTGAAATAAAATGCTTACCACTAATCCCCTGTGAGGATCCGAAACGGGCTCCGACGGCATTAATATAGTCTTGTGAAAATGATGTCATTCCCATAGACAGGAATGCAAGGGTAAATAATAAACTTTTAATTTTCATAATGTTCGGTTTTATTTATTTGAATTAAATTTGGGTTATTCAGAGTTATTAACACCCGGGCGTATTTCAAAGTTCAAATTACAATTCTTTTCCGGATTTTACTTTATTTCTGTTTTAACATGAATACTGGAGTTTATCTTCATAGGTATGGTCATCGTATCTGTGCCATTTTCATTCATTTTTAATTCCACCATTCCATCAATATTCTGTGTTAAAAAGGAACTTTTGCTTATCCCCGTTTCGATATCGACATTAATTTCCCCAACCTGGCTGCCTTTCAGGGCCATTCTTGCCTTTATTCCCTGAATCTCCAGGTCCCTGTTTTGAGGAGTATTCATTTCGGACCTCATAATTATCCGGGCTTCTTTTTCATTAAAATCCTGCAAGCCAGCCGTAGTATTCAGCTGAAAAACAAATTCAGAAGCTGAAACCATTTGTTCATATGACCATTCACTTCCCTTTTCAATTTCATAATCCGGAAAACCTGCAGACACCATACCCATATTCTGAATTAAATTATCTTTCCCAAAGCTTTGATCTAATAATTGTCTGTACTGACTTCCAATCTTATCATTTATTTGGATTTCAGACATAATCTTTTCAATCATGGATTCCATGCCATCGAGATTTATTATTACCCCATCAGGTCCGATTTTCGCGGTAAAAACCTGGTCAATCATAGCTTTCAAGGCCCGGTTTACCGGGTTATCTTCATTTTCTTCCTCCGAATCAATAACCATTGACAAAAAGGCCGTGGAAGTTTCCACTGCAAGGCGTTTGTATTTCATTTCCACCAGACAATAATCCTCTGTTTTATCAGTAATTCGGGAATGGATGACCATATAGGTTTTAGCTTTCACGTTCTGGTCGATCCCCATAATGGTTTGGTCGATACTCGATTGAATATCATATTCTGAAATATATTCAGCTCCCACAGGCGGATTAAATTCAAGCTTTATTTTCTGACCAGAAACTACCTGGAAAGAAAGGAATAAAATCAATGCAGGAAAAAATGCATGATAGCCTTTTTTCATTCGGTTTTGATTTTCT
>CBDUPM010000018.1:0-13749 GCA_965369105.1 uncultured Bacteroidales bacterium
TAAGATAACGGTTTTCTATAAATTCAATCTTTTTTACCCTGGTTTCCGGTTTGATTACCGCTCCAAACATTTCTGCAAAGTAAAGATAGTTTTTATCAAGAGTATTCTTTGCGTTCTCCCTGCAACCCACCATGCAAGCCGCACAATCCACACAGGCATTTCTTTTTGGTCCCAGATCGTTAAAATAAGGATCGACAGGCTGTTCATTTCGATTTAAATTCACCCCTACATACACATTTTCGAAACTTTCCTCCCTTCCCATTTTCCTGGCAATCTTTTCAAGGACTTTATCTTCATAGTTAAACCGGTCCAGCTTTGTTCTGCCCATCATATACCCGGCATCCTTATAAAATGGTTTTAATTCCTTCTCCCAGTCTTTAATATGGGCCCAGGGACCTTTTTTAAAGAATGATGATTTAGGATAAAATAATGTGTTGGCATAAACCAGGCTTCCGCCTCCCACTCCTGCACCGGTTAAAATGCTGGCCTGTGGATAAAAAGAAAGTTTTTGAATTCCATACATTCCCATGGATGGCCACCAGAGGTATTTTCGAAATCTCCAGTTAGATTTGGCATAATCCCCGGGTTCAAATTTTTTGCCCTGTTCGATACACAGGACCTTATAGCCTTTCTCGGCCAGTCTCATGGTTGAGACACTGCCACCAAAACCAGAACCAATAACGATATAATCATAGTGGGTGTCCATTTCAATTGAATTTAGAATTCCTAAAATTAATAACCGCATGTAAAGATGCAAGTAAAATCGTTAAGAGTAATTTAAAAGTATTAATTTCACAGCTATCATGATGGATAAATATAACATAAATGATTTTTTAGATAAGGCAGACGGTATACCTGTTTTGGATGTAAGGTCCCCTTCAGAATATTTAAAAGGCCATATTCCGGGGGCAATCAGTCTTCCCCTTTTCAGTGATGATGAAAGAAAAATAGTGGGGACCCTTTACAAAAACCAGGGCCGGGAGGAGGCCATTCAAAAAGGATTTGAAATACTGGCCGGCAAATATTCGGAATTATTACATACAGGAATTGAAATTGCTAAATCCTCTGAATTACTATTTTATTGCTGGAGAGGAGGCATGAGAAGTTCATCATTGGGCTGGTTATTCGGACAGCATAACATTCAGGTTGGTATTCTTGAAGGGGGCTACAAATCATACAGAAGACTGATCCGTTCAACCTTAAAAAATAAATTTGATTTACGCCTGGTGGGAGGAAAGACAGGTTCTGGTAAAACAGAAATTCTTAAAGAGCTGGAAAAAAAAGGAGAACAGATTATTGATCTTGAAAAACTGGCAAATCATAAGGGCTCCGCATTTGGTTCCCTGGGGGAAGAAGAACAACCCAGCAATGAGCAATTTGAAAATTTAATTCTGTTTGCCCTGCATAAACTCGACTTTTCTAAAAGAATATGGATTGAAGATGAGAGCCGAAGTATCGGCCGGGTGTTTATACCCCCGGAATTGTATCTTCAAATGAGAGAATCGCCGGTTTATTATATTGAAATGAATATGATTAAAAGAACAGAAAGGCTGGTAAATGATTATGGCAGGTTTCCGAAGGAGGATTTAATAAAAGCTTTTGAGAAAATTTCGAGAAAAGTGGGAGGCCAGCATTTACAGGAGGCCATCGATTCCATAAAAAATAATAATCTTTCGAAAGCAGTTGAGATTGCCCTCAGCTATTATGATAAAACCTATAATTACGGTTTTGATAAAAGAAGATCCGAATTGAAACATTATATTCGTATTCAAGAGATTTCCTCCGCGCAAAATGCTGCTTTGATTTTGAAGGAGGTGAATTCAAAAAAGAGCTTAGATGATAAAAAAAATTCCTTTTTGTTGAACTATAGATAAAATTTCAAGTTTATATATATGGTTATTTGTATATTCATTCAAAAAGAGCCTTTAGTTTAAATTTTTACCAAAAAAAACAAAATGAATCCAAAAACAATTATTCAGACAATTGGCGGAGTAGCTAAGGAAGAAACATTGTTTACTCTTACTACTTCCGTAATGCCAAATACATTTGTTCTTGAAAATGAAGAACCTTACCCCGGGTACCATGGTAAAAACCTGCCTTCCGGTTCAAAACCGATATCCGTTTTTCTCATAACAAAAAGAAAACACACAACTCAGAAAATATTAAGGCTAACTCAAAAGATTAAAAGATATTTCGATCATTCTTTTGATGCGGTCCCCGGGCTCATTTGTATTAATAACGACGCATACAATTGTATCAGGATCCGTGGCCTGGAAAATTATG
This sequence comes from uncultured Bacteroidales bacterium, assembly GCA_965369105.1. Classification (GTDB taxonomy): domain Bacteria; phylum Bacteroidota; class Bacteroidia; order Bacteroidales; genus JAGLSB01. The sequence goes on from CBDUPM010000018.1 coordinate 2,284, forward strand.
ACCTGATCGAAGAATTACAAAAATGTTTCTTCTCAGAAGGAATTAATTTTCTCAAAAAGAAGAATTTCAATGGTGTAGGGGTAATAACCCTTAAAAAATTATTTAACCTGGAGCCAATGGAGGATGGTATTTATAAGGATTGTGATGAGAAATCAACTTTTTATCTTCAAATATCCCGACAGCTTTCTTACCAGGAATTTGTAAAAGTCATTCGAAGTGTCCGGAACAATATTGAGGCGGAAAAAACCAATTTTGACGCTGCCCTTGCAGCTGTTTACACAAAAGATATACTGGATCTGGTCAGAATATACAAAGAGGATGCAAGTATTGAATATTTAAAAGAATTGCAAGCGGCCTTGGAGGCGGAGATCCATAAGATGCGGTAAGTCAGAATTGATTTTTTCAACATGGGTCCGGCGAAAATTGTAAATTAAATTATTAACAAACACGAAATTATGAAACTAGGAGCTTTTTCCATAAGTCTGAGCGTAAAGGACCTGCAGACATCCAAACAATTTTATGAGAATCTGGGTTTTACCGTTTTTGCCGGTGAAATAAGTATGAACTATCTCATAATGAAAAACGGAAATGCCCTTGTCGGCTTGTTCCAGGGCATGTTTGAAAATAATATCCTTACTTTCAACCCGGGCTGGGATGAAAATGCAAATCCATTGGATTCCTTTGATGATGTAAGGGAAATTCAGCAACAATTAAAAAACAAGGGTGTAAAACTGATATCTGAGGTTGATACAGGACCTTCCGGACCGGGAAGCATCTCTTTTTTGGATCCTGACGGGAATCAAATTCTTATTGATCAGCACGTATAATTAATTTACAGTAAAGCTCTTCCTAGCTTTTGTTTCCCTTAAACCAGTTTTTCGGGTTAAGATAGGATTTATACCTGGTAAAAAGCTCTTTACCAAGCAGCAATCCTCCTGCCCAGAAAAGTATTTCACCTGTAATAAGCAATCCCAGGGATATTTGAGCTTTTTTACTGATTTCAAGAAAGGGCACGACCGGTATGGCAAGAAAAAACGGGATGGAAACAAGCATCAGAATAATTCCGGCTTTTATGGCTATGCTTTTCTTCTTCATGAAATAGGTTTTGATTGGGATCTTTGATCAGGATTTCGCTTTAAGCTTAAAACAAAATCAGATCTAAATTTCTCGTTTAATTAATTTGTATAATTTATCTGATCTTCTGATAATTGTATCCATCGGAATGGAAAACTTATCTCCTTTCCTGGCTGTGTTAACTACTTTGAGGTCTACCCGAATTTCTTTAATTTGATTTTCAACTACTCCTGTTGTAGGTCCGATTATCAGAACCTGGTCACCAACTGACAACTCGCCTGCTTCCAATAAAAACTCGGCTACCTGAATTTTATCGTAATAGTTGGTTCCTTTGGCAATATATTCCTTTCGGGTAGTAGCCTCAGAGCCATAAACATGACTCCACTCTCCCAGTTTTTGCCCCAGGTAATATCCATCCCAGAAGCCCCGGTTAAAGACTTCCGATAAGCGTTTTCTCCATTTAATAATTTTTTCTTCCGTGTAACTTCCGTCAAAGATTGAATCCACGGCTTCACGGTAACATTCAACCACGGTTTTTACATATTCCGGAGATCGTGCCCGGCCCTCAATTTTTAAAACGCTTACCCCCGAATCCAGTATTTTATTGAGAAAATGAATGGTGCATAAATCTTTTGGAGACATGATATACTCATTATCGATTTCCAGTTCATTCCCTCTCTCTTTATCCCTTACTATGTAGGATCTGCGACAGACCTGCAGGCAATCGCCCCTGTTTGCAGAATGATTATTTTCGTGTAAACTCAGGTAGCATTTCCCGCTCACCGCCATACATAGCGCACCATGAATAAACATTTCAATTCTTATTCTTTCACCTTTTGGTCCTCTGATATCCTGTAGTTCTATTCCTCTGGATAAACCGGCAACCTGGTCGAGGTCCAGTTCCCTTGCAAGTACCGCTACATCAGCAAACCGGCTGTAAAAAGATAAAGATTCAATATTAGTAATATTCAGCTGGGTGGAAAGGTGAACTTCAACACCCGATTGAAATGCATAGTTCATTACAGAAATATCAGAAGCAATAACCGCATCCACCTTTTCTTTTTTTGCCAGGTCAATAATTTCCTTAACCATAAGCAATTCATGGTCATAAATAACGGTGTTAACGGTCAGGTATGTTTTTAGATTATTCGTCCGGGCAATCTCCACAATTCGGGACAGATCATTCCTTGTAAAATTAAAGGACGAGCGTGCCCTCATATTAAGCTGTTCAATCCCAAAGTATACCGAGTCGGCGCCTCCCTGGATAGCGGCCTGCAAAGATTCGAATGAACCCACAGGAGCCATAATTTCAATTTCTTCTCTCCTTATATTCATGGCTGCAAAGTTAAGGAAAAATCAAAATGAAAAACTTTTGGGAAATTTCATGCTTTTTGTAAAACGATCCTGATGGATGTCCCCTTATTTAATTCTGAATTAAGGACAAAGATTTTACCTTCATGATAGGATTCAACTATTCGCTTTGAAAGGGAGAGTCCCAGGCCCCACCCTCTTTGCTTGGTAGTGTATCCGGGTTTAAAAATCGTTTTAAATCGTGACTTTTGAATGCCCCTTCCGTTATCCTTAATATCGATATAAATGATCTGGGTATTGTCATGCAGACTTATTTCAATTTCACCTTTTCCATCCATGGCATCCATGGCGTTTTTACACACATTTTCAATAACCCATTCAAAAAGGGATTCATTTATGGGGACCAGCATTTCTTCCTCAGGAAGTTTCAGTGAATACTTTACCTTATCCGAGCTTCTGGATACCAAATAATTTACGGAATTCTTTAAAACAAGATTTACATCCGTTCTTTCCAGGATGGGTTTGGAACCGATTTTCGAAAATCTTTCAGTGATTTTTTCAAGCCTGTTGATGTCTTTCTCCAATTCCTTCAGGGCAAACTCAGTATTGTTTCCCTGTTTCAGAATTTCGAGCCATCCGTTTAAAGAAGAGGTAGGGGTGCCCAGCTGATGAGCGGTTTCTTTTGAAAGGCCCACCCACACTTTGTTTTGTTCCGCCTTCCGGGAAGAGCTGAAGGCAAAATATGAGACCAGTATAAAAAGAACGATTACCAGCAACTGCACCAGGGGAAAGTATTGAAGTCTTCTTAAAAGCAAAGAGTCGCGGTAGAAAATATAATTCATATCGCCGGTAAAAGGAATATTGATAACAATGCTATCATTTTCCTCTCTCATTTTTTCAAGTTGATGTTTAACATAAGCGGAATTGTTTACCGCTTTGACAGAGTCAATATTACGCCATTCTTTAATTCTTGAGGAACTGTCGGTAAGAATAACCGGAACCATGGTATTGTTCTCAATTACAAATAGTATAAAGTTTAAATCACTGCCGTCAGAAAATGAACTGCCAAGCGATTCTGTCGCTTTTGCCCATAATTCGATGGACTGTCTCTCCCGTTCAGATAAATCTCTAACCAGTTTGTTTGTATAAAGCATGGAGGAAACTCCAATTATAACCGCACCCAAAAAAAGGTACAATTTCCAGCGCTGTTTCTTTTCGTAGATATTCAAATCAATATTCTCTTAGTTCAATATGTAGACTGTTATTATATGTGAATCGTTGCATTTACCTTCCATCATCCTCATCCCATTCAATTTCGAAGACTTCTTCTTTTTGAGAAGATTTTTTCCGTTTTTTTATTTTTTTATTTTCCAGGCTATCCCCACTGTCTTCATCCCAGTTAAGAATAAATACCGGATCCTTCTCCTTCGTTTTATCCTTTAACAGGCTGCTATCCTTTTTAAACCATCCGAATTCCTCATTTAGTATATTCTTCAGAGAGTTTTTCTCTTCTTTCATACTTTCCCTGATGTTTTTTATTGCCTGTGACTTGTCATATTTTATTTTAAAATCTTCCGGTGTTCCCACAATAGTTAAAAATAATGAAGCCCTGCTCCCCCCTTCTTCAATCACAAAATTTTCTTCATTTTCCAGTTTATTTTTAGCTTTTCCTGAAAGAATCTCAGAAAGATTGATTTTCAACTTGTAGTCGAAATAATTATCAAAATTATGTGTCCCAGAGGCAGTTATATCAAAGGCAGATGAATTAATATTCATTTGTGGGATCAATATGGTGCTGTTGCGGATCAGGATATTATTTTTCAGTTCCAAAAATTTTATGTTCTCCAGTTCACTGATTTCAATAAATTTTGAAAGCCGTCTGGCCGGCTCAAAATTATTAAGTTCGCCGTTCACAAGACTTATATTGATATCAGAATTGATTTCATTCCTGTAGGGTTTAAACAAAGTGTCAAAACTCATGCTCAGTTGAACATCCCCTGAAAGGTTCCCCTTCAGATTTTCATCCTTTATAAATTCCTGGTTAAAATTATTAAAGCTGTGGAATAATTTTTCAATATTCAGGTCTTTTATATCATTATTGGTTTTCAGGAAAATTTTTCCTTTTTGATCCTGATAAAAGGAAAGTTTTCCATTAATATACCCGTCATTAATCTCCATGTTATAACTATCCAGATTCAATATTCCCGGTTTTATGGAAACTTTGGAATTAATATTTTCAGCCCTGAAATTGCCATATTCAAATGCCGACATATTCAGGCTGGAATTGATAAATACATTATCCGGCAGATAAAATCCTTTCCTGTTACCGGCGACGTCCTCTGTTTTTTCCTTTTTTCCGGAAGATTGTACTTTCAAATCCCCGGTCTTCAATGCTGCCCGTGCCCAAAGGGATTGGTTTTCTTTGGTTAACCAGGCAAGCAGGTAATCTGCCTCGGCCTTCAGCCATACAGGACAATCATTATAATCCAATTCTACATCTATCAGCCAGCGATCGTCTTTAAACCTTAGTTCTCCATTTAAATTTTGAAATTTATCTCTTTGGGTTTCAAAATTCAGGTTTGCCAAATGCATGGAACCCCTTAATTTTCCCTCAACTATGTTTTCAATAGTGAACTCATTTAAAGAAGATAACTGGGTGCTAAGTTCAAAATCAGGTTCAATGATTCCATTGAAGTGGGTAATTCGGTCGCCTGTAACCAGGTTATTAATTTCCCCGGTATCGAAAAAACCATTGATTTTGATTTGAATACGTGGTGAAATCAGGTTTTCCAGATAAAATGAACCTTCAAGATCTGAATTTTTATCCTTCAGGCTGAATTTTGAAACTTCTATCCTGGTCGATACCGGCCCATTGAATTTCCCGTTTTCATAACTGCCTTTTAATTTAATATTCCTGACATTGTATTTTTTTATTGTAGCATCCGACAGGTTTAAAACATAAACGGCTTTAATGTTAGGAGAGCGTGTTGAAGATACCGGCCCGGATATTTTCATGGCGACATCCGCCTTTCCACTTGCTTCAACCAGAGATTCCTTCTTTTGGAATAAGCTTATTTCCTGCAGTATTTGTCTTACATCCAGCGATCTGCCTTCCAGGGACAAATTCAGATTTGGTGTCAGGTTATAATCTATCGTTCCTTTGGATTTCAGTCCTATTCCGTTTATTCTTAAGTCTCCTTTCGTAATGGTGGCTGTTTTCTCTTTTACTTCCATTACCGATTTCAGATATATATCACTCCCGGCTAAATAAGAGACTCCTTCCCGCTGAAAAAATAATTGATTAAAATGGGAAGAAACGCCCAGGCCAAATTCCTCTCCCTGGAATTTTCCTTTCAACAATAGCTCCTGCAAACGGCCACTTGAAGAAATGTTTTTGGCATTATTTAAGATTTGAACAGAAAAATCACTAATTCTCATCCCTTCCAGCTCCAGTACTTTGGATTTATCTGTTTGAGCTTCGGTTTTGGTTTTAAATACCCGGAAATTCGTATTACCTGAAGAATCGGTAAGAATATTTAACTTCCCGTTTATAGTATAGATCCTTTTTATTTTAAACTTCCCTCTTAAAACATCAAAAGTATTTAACTGCAGGTATATTTTTTCTGCTGAAAAAAGGGTGTCTGTATCAGTTTCAGGAAATTCTGAAGGATTAAAATCATTGGATGACCATGCAATTACATTTTTAAAAACTACTGAAACAAAGGGAAACCTGGAGAAAAAAGAAATTTCTACATCCTCAACACTGATTTTAGTATTAATATTTTGATTTATCTGGTTTATGGTAATTTGTTCGAGCTCATCACCATATTTATTGGTAATAACAATGGCCGTAGCAATGAACAAAACCAGGGCAACAAGGATCACCCAGAGAAAATTATAAAAAAGCCTGCGTATTTTTCTTTTACGAGTCATGGCTTTATGAAAACAATTTTTATTCCAGAATAATTATTTCAGCAGGAAACTCAGATCTTCACCGGGTTTTAATTCCCTTGGGCTTTGTCCGTAATGAAAAAGCCGGGCATTCCGGGGACCCAGTAAATCCATCCTGGAATCTTCTATCCGGCACATGGTTCCTTCTCTCAGCCCGAGCACTGCCATCTCTTTATTTGCCTCGATAAACTCTTCAATCCTGGCTTCCCGGGTTTCACCGGCATGACCTTCCGGGTTTGCGTCAAGATAATGGGGATTTATTTGAAACGGAATTAATCCAAAGGCCTTAAAGCTTTCGGGTTCTACTATAGGCATATCATTTGTGGTTTTAATGGTCGGACAAGTCATATTTGATCCGGCACTCCAACCGATATAAGCTTTACCGTTTTTTACTTCTTCTCTGACAATATGGATAAGATTTTTTTCCTGTGTCATTTTTAAAAGTTGCCAGGTATTTCCGCCTCCAACAACGATCACATCGGCGTTCTTTATCATTTCAGCAGGATTCTCTGTTTCATGAACAGAGCTTAGCGAGTGTCCGACAGAAGCAAATCTTTCTTTGACTCTCCGGGTGTAATCGTCAAAACTTATAGTTACACCTGCAAATGGGATAAATGCACATTTTAGATTTTTCCCATTGAGGAAATCCGAAATATAAGGCATGGGGTATTCCAGATATGCTTCACCGGCATTAGTGGAATTAGAAATCAGTAATAGTCTCATTTGGATATTTTTTCGTTTGTACAAAGGTAGCAAACTGAAAACATCCCTGACTAAAAAATTTCCACAACATATGCTAATTTAATACTGGTCTTTCAGTTCTTTTATGTTTTTATCACCGGAACATTGCCTGAAGTTAATTTTTTGAAAATCATTCGTCAGCAAATTGTAAATAACCAGGGTTCCCGATAAAACATTTCCTGCCCCGGTAATAATTTTTATAGCTTCTGCAACCTGATAAGAACCAATTACACCCGGGAGAATTCCAAAAAGACCGGTCTCGGTAGGTTCAACGATATTTTTACCTTCAACGATATCCGGGAAAATGCACCTTAAAGTCGGACCGTTTTTATAGTTAAAAACGGTAGTCTGCCCTTCCCAGTTATATACCGCACCAAAAACCCATGGCTTATCCAGAATAATACAAGCGTCATTTATAAGGTATCGGGTAGAATAATTATCTGTGGCATCAATAACGAGATCATAATTGGATATAAACTCGAGGGCATTCTCCTTTTTTAAACGGACATTTAGTATTTCATGCTTCACAAAAGGGTTCAGGCTATTCAGTTTTTGTTTTGCAATAATGGTTTTAAGCTTACCCAGGTCATGTCCGCCATAAAGGATTTGCCTGTGCAGATTATCTTCACTTACTATATCATCATCCATATGGGCCAGGGTGCCCACGCCTGCTGCCGTTAAGTATTGGAGTACCGGGGAGCCCAGGCCTCCGGTTCCGACAACCAGAACCTTAGCCTTCTTTAATTTCTCCTGCCCTTCCAGTCCGATTTCAGATAGCATAATATGACGATTGTATCGTCGTTTTTCAGGTTCAGTAAGCATTTTAAATCAATTAGGTTTAATGACTAAAACAAATATAGTGAAAGAAAGGTTTAGAAAGAAAGGAATGAGGCAATGAGTGAATTAGAAAATCTGTAAAGCGAGGGAAAATTATTGGGATTGGTAAACCTGTTTTTTAAGGAGAAAATGTAGCTTGAGAGAAGCTGTAGTGAAGATGGGTCCTGGTTTTAAGAAAATAATATTTTTGACAAAAAAAAGCCCGGATCCTTTCCGGAACCGGGCTTTTGAATATATATTGATTTTGCTTAGAAGTTTAGTAAAGTGAGTCCTACTGCAAAGGGATAGAGATTATCTCCAACAGGACCTTTCCCGGTTTCAAAAAGAGCAACGGGATAATAATTAGCATAAAGCTTAATATTTCTGTAACCAATTCGTCCGGTAAATCCGTATCTCAATGCATTTAAATTAAAATCATCCTTCACTTTGTCTTTTTGTTTATCTCCACTATCTGTGTAAACAACTTTCGTTTTTGATCCCAGTTTTACCCCTCCGATAACCCCACCGGATACAAACACTCTTTTCTTACCAACCGGAATCTGGAATTCCAGAAGCAAAGGAGCGGTAAGAAAGGTTGTTTGTAATTTGGCTTTTTCAACCGCACCGCCAATTGCCATTTCTTCAATTCTTCCGGTAGCAGGATTTTCTTCAATAATATTGTTTCCGTCAAAGTGATAGTTTGACCATTCCAGTCCCAAACCGGTAACCAGTCCAACTTTATCTGTTCCCAGTCCGAATCCGTATTCCATGAAATTGAGATTAAAGTTCCAGGACCGGCTGGTATTTAAGTCCATGTAATCCGGATCAACCACCATAGAGAAATCCCCATTTACATAATTATTTAGACCCATTTCAAGGCCTGCCCAGTGAGGCTTGAATTTTTTCTTCTTTTTCGGAGTATCATCATCACCATCATCATCTGAATTAGCCATATCCTTCAGGTCTTCCCATTCAACCGATGAGTTCCCTTCTTCATCTTCAATAATGGTAACCCCCTTATTTCCCAGTTTTATTTTTGTTGTATCCTGTCCTTCTTCAATTACCACGAGGTCACCACCCACATTTACCGTAGTTTTTCCATTTTCCTCAAGGACCTCCACTTTTCCGTATTTAGTCAGTTCTTCCTGAGAATATGCACTCAATACGAACAGAACTGCTAAAAATGAGCTTAAAAATCTTTTCATGCCTTTAAAATTTATGTGTTTGACGTTTGTTTATCTGTGTTTTGTATGTGTGACGGCTTGAGTTATAAAAAAGTTACAGCTGTTTATTTTTTTTCAGAAGAATACTTTTGGTTGGGAGATTGCTATTCAGGAAATCCATATTTCACAGAGGATGCGCCGGGTTCAAAGGAAGCGTTACTGAATGTTGAGAAGGTCATTAGAACAAAATTTCGAATGGCTGTCAGTCTTCCCGGTTTATAGGGGTGCTGAAAGAAAGTATACGGGAATTAAAAGAAAGCTTTTTAGGTTTATTCCCTTCCTCTGCTGAAGCCTCCAGTTTCATTTTGGCCCCGGTAAGATCATTTATTTTCTGTACCCCTGCACTTGCCAGTCCCCAACCGCTAATACTTTCCTGTTTTTCTTTAAAAACCAGTTCACTGAACTTATTCAGGACAAATTCATCAATCGTCTGGTATTCATCAGGCTTAGCCGGTTTTTTAACTGCCGGAAGGGCTATTTTAGACATATCAATGCCTTCAGAAAGCAGGACGTTGGTTGTGTTATAGGTCTGAAAAGCATTCGGATCAATATTTATCTTTTTAATAACTTCCCGGGGATTTAACTTTAAAGATTCTTCAGCAGGAGTCTCATCCACCACCGATGCCACAGGAATTCCAACCTTAAAAGAAATTGTTTTTGCGGCTTTTTTTACCTGTTCTTTTGCGGCGGGTATGATTTGTTTCTTTTCTGGATTTTCCGTTTTTTCAGGTACTTCTTTTGGTGGTTTCAGGCTGGTGGAATCCTTTGTGTCTAATACTTCACTGTTTTCTGAAACGAACGATTGTTCCATATCCTTTTCAAGGAAACTGAAATATACAATCATCAGTAATGCAATGCTTGCAGCAAAGGCAATGGTTCTGTAAACTACCGGCCTTTGTAATAAAAATACGCTCTTTTTGAGGGCCTTTTTATCCGGATAAAGTATATTTTCTTCCGGTTGTACTTTTAGTCGGAGTAGTAATTCTCTTTCCTTTTGTTTCTGAGGATTTTTGGAAATAAAATCCTTGAGCTCTTGTAATTGGTCCCCGTTCAGGTCTCCCTCAGATTCGGCTATGCAATAGAATTCAAAATTACTTTCGTTAACCGGTCCAAGAGTGTCAATTTGCTTAAGATTCTCTTTGATCGGGAAAACCTCATCTGATGACTCAACTATTATTTTTTCAAGACCTTCGATTTCTTCCCTTAGCTCAGGATTTTTAATGAGAAAAGCCTCAAACTCATGAATCTGAGCATCACTGAGATTGCCATCGAGGTAGTCGATGAAAAATTCTTCGTAATTGTCTCTGGTTATTTTCATTGTTTCGCTTTCCTATATTACCCTTTCAGGATCTCCGATATAATTCTTTAAAAATAATCTTCCCCTGTATATATATACCTTGACCTGGGATTCTGTTAAACCGGTTATTTCTGAAATCTCGTGATAAGAATAGCCTTCATAATCCCGTAACATAATGACGGACCTTTGTTTTTCCGGTAATCTGCCCAGGGCCTCCTGCAATATCTCATTTAAGTCGCTGTACTGGTTATCATGAGAATATTGTTCCGGTTTCACCTCATCAAAATTACTTTGCTTACTATCTTTTCTAATTATATCAATCATGGTATGATAAGCCGTAGAAAACAAATAAGATTTCACTTTTTTACCGTTCACGTCCGATAACTTTACCCAGAGTTTTTCATAGGTGTCCTGTACGATATCCCGGGAACGTTCTTCATCTTTTAAATTTTTTAAAATGAATCGGAAGATCCCGTCGGAAAATTGATCAACAGCCTGGTTATACTCTGATACGTTCATTCTTTTTTTCCCGGTTTCACAAGTATGACGGTTTGAAAGGTGAAAAGTTACAAAAATTTTCCTGATTTTTTTCCTGATCATAAATACGCGCCCAGGCCTCATTTTCAGGGAATATTTTGAAATACTTTTTCTGGTTTTTTTTTAAAAATAATGAGATTTTTCTGGTTTTTCTTGACATAGCCTGTAAGATGTTTTATATTTGACTAAGCGTTCAGTCATAAAATGTGATAACGCTCCCGGACTGTATTTTGTTCTGAACTATATTCAAATAATTTCAAAATAAATCATCATATTTTCAACCAAAATTCCGTACCTTCAACCTCGTTTTATAAATCCCTAATTAAATAAAATATGTTTGCAAGGTTAAAAGGTTTTTCAAGAGCATTCTGGACAGCTAATATCGTAGAGTTACTAGAAAGAGGTGCGTATTATGGAGTCTTTATTGTTATCACCTTATACTTATCTAGAATCCTCGGTTTTACAGATGTTGAGGCTGGTTTAATTTCTGGTATCTTTTCTGGTGGTTTGTTTTTA
>CBDUPM010000019.1:0-13746 GCA_965369105.1 uncultured Bacteroidales bacterium
AAATCTTCTCAGAAAAACCCTGCAGATCCGACGAAGGAGGAGATGAAAAAGGGTGTTGTTTTGATCATCCCCAAAACAGAGATCATGAAATAATCTCTCCTGAAAAATCTTCTCAGAAAAACCCTGCAGATCCGACGAAGGAGGAGATGAAAAAGGGTGATTATTTACCCTTATTCATAGTGAAGAGTATCAGCCGGATTCCGGATAGCCGCTCTATATGCCTGAATACCAACAGTAATTAATGAAATAAAATATGCAATCCCGGCTGAAATCAGAAATACGCCTGCGCCAAGATTTACCCTGTACGGGAAATCCAGCAACCAGTTTTTCATTATAAAATAAGAGGCTGTCCAGGCTATCAGAGTGGAAATTATCAAAAGGATGGAAATATCTTTCAGGATTAACAAAACCACATTTGAAATATTTGCACCCATAACCTTTCGGATTCCAATTTCTTTTGTTTTCTTTTCGGTAGTAAATAATGTCAGGCCAAATAAACCAAGTGCCGCGATTAATATGGCCAGAATGGAAAATGTCATAGAAATTCTTCCTGTCCTGATTTCTTCATTATACAAAAGCCGGAAATGATCATCCAAAAAGGAATATAAAAATGGCTCTCCCGGTGCAAATTCATTCCAGATCAATTCAATTTGCTTAATGGTATTCTGATAGGTATCAGGCTTGCCTGAAAGCTTAATACTTACATATCCTCCCCACCATTCTGAGGGTTTCAGAATAAAAATTGCAGGTCTTATTGTTTCCCTTAAAGAAGTTAAATGATAATCTCTGATCACCCCTACAACATGCAATTCACGGAATCCTTCCTCATCCGGTTGAAGAATAATGGTTTCCAAAGGTTTCTGTATTGCAAAATCTCTGACAGCTGTTTCATTTATAATACAGGCGGAGGAATCCGATTTAAAATCCCTGTCCAGAAATCGCCCTTCTGCCATATCAATTTCATAAGTTTCTATGTAATCATAATCGGTCCAGTTGGTTATGAAGAGATAGGTTTTTGCCTTATCCCTGCCCTTAATGGTGTAACCATTATCATTATTTACCTCCCCGGGATATTGGGTTGAATTTGAGGCCTTTTCTACACCCGGAAGCTTTTCAACTTCCTGAAGAAATGTTTGAATCTGTGTTTTAATGGGCCAAATCCGGTTCATTACGATAATTTCATCCTTATTGAAACCCATATCCTTGTCCATCATATAATTTAACTGCCTGTAAACTATTAATGTACCTGAAATAATAATGATGGATATAGAAAATTGAAGTACTACCAGCATATTCCTTAATATACTGCCTTTGGGACCTTTACTGAAATCTCCTTTTAGTACTTCAACCGGTTTAAATGAAGAGAGAACAAGGGCAGGATAACTTCCGCTCAGCAATCCCAAAATTACGGCTAAAGAGATCAGGGCTGGTATGGTATACCATTCATTTAAATAATCGATAGTTAACTGCAGTCCTATCAGTTTATTGAATTCAGGAAGCAGTAATTCTACCAGAAGTAATCCAAAGCTGAGTGAAATGATTGTCAGCACCACCGATTCCCATAAAAACTGTCGTATCAGAAGACCCTTCGCAGAACCTACTACTTTTCTGATACCGACTTCTTTAGCCCTGTTTGCAGACCGGGCAGTGGACAAATTCATAAAATTTATGGAGGCCACTATTAATATCAGGAAAGCGATAAATCCAAATATCATCAGGTACTTTGAATCGTGAGGAGCAATAAAGCCACCATCAATTTCATTATTTAAATGTATGTCTCTGAGAGCTTGAATTTTGATCCCGTATTTATTGCCGGATTCCTCAAACTGATCCAGACTGATTCCCAATATCTGATCTAATTCAGGACCAATATATTTTAAACTTACTTCAGTAATTTTATTCTGAACTATTGCAGGATCTGCTTTCTCATCAAATAAAAGGTAGGTGAAAATATTATTGCTTAACCAGTAGGTCCGATTGCTCTCATTCAGGGAATGATAGGATGCCAGTGCAGAAAATTTGAAATGAGTATTGTTGGGCAAATCTTCCATTATACCTGTGACGGTATAAATACTGGTATCATTATTTACTGCAATCACTTTATTGAGAGCCTGCCGGTCGCCAAATATTTTATTTGCCAGGCTTTTTGTTAAAACTATGGTATGGGGATCACGAAGGGCGGTTTCCGGATTCCCTTCCAGCATATGAAAATCAAAAATCCGGAATACCGATGAATCACAATACACAAAATCTTCTTCCAGGTATTTTTCTTCATCTTTTATCAGAATGGTTTGACCGGTGGTTTTAAACCTGGCAAACTCCTTAATTTCAGGTATTTCATCCTGAAAAACCGGTCCGCTTGCAATAGCAGAGTGACCCCCCATCAGTTCCCTGCCTTCCAGCACTCCTTCAATATAAAGCTTGTAAATATGATCCGCATTTTTATGCTCTTTATCATAGCTTAATTCACTTGTTACAAAGAGTAAGATCAAAATGGCACTGGCAAGCCCGATACTCAGCCCAAAAACATTGATAAAAGCATATACCCGGTTTCTTGAAATATTGCGCAGTGTGGTAAGGATAAAATTTTTCCACATCGTAGTGAGGTATTGATTAGAATTTTAGGTTCCCTAAATACCCTCAAAGCTTATGCCTTTATCCCTATGTTTCTGATTAATTGTCCGTTAGAAAATTTTCAGGCTTTTTAAACCTGGTTAAATTGTTCTATTTTGAACAGGATGTGTACGAAATCGGATATAAAACAGGATGAAATGACAGCAAAATAGATTTTGACAGAATTATCACCGGATTTTTTTTAATTGAGAAACTTCTTTCTTAATTCTTCAACCTGTGAATTATTTATTGGAACCAATTTTCCCAAGGAAGCTCCCATCACCAGTGATTTTGCGCTAAATTCTGCAACCTCAAGTCTGTCGAATGTACCCAGCAGTTTATCACCGGTTACCAGAATAGAATCGTTATTTATTATCACAGCCGGAGTGTTATGGGAAATTTTATTTAACAATTCTTCCTGTCCGGAAAAGTGAGAACCAAATTTTACATTTGGAATATCCTGAAGAAATATCCAGCTTTCAGGAATCGTTCTGACATCCAGCTTTTCATTTGTAACGCTATAAGCCATCAGATATGGAGTTTGAGTCAGAATAATGGAGTTTACCTGAGGATTTCTTTTATAAATTTCATGGTGAAGCCAGGTAGACCGGCTGGGAAGTTTCCCGGGTTCCCGCTTTCCATCCTTTATCTGAACAATGTCTTCATTCTGTAAATCCCATCTGGCAATATTTGTAGGGGTAATTAAAAAATCATTTTTCCTCCATCGAACAGAAACGGTTCCATAAGAACTAATCATCAATCCATGGTCGCACGCACGATGAACTATCTTTTTGATATCTTCCCTTATTGCTCTTTCATCTGAGGGGTGTTCCACCTCGCTTAATTCGGGTGAAAGTATGGGAATCTGGTTTTCAAATTCTTCAATTTGTTTATCATTTAAATATTCCAGGGAACCAATAGTATTTCCATAAATAATGGTTCTGGCGCAGAATTCCAGGGTCTCAAAACGCTGAAAAGCATCTCCCAGGTCTGTTCCCCCTACCACTGTGCCATGATTTTCCATAATAACAGCATTGAAACCCTTTTTAAACTCTTCAGCAATTACATCACCCAGGCTATTACTTCCCGGAAGCTCATAAGGTGCGTACCCGATAGGACCGCACACATTTTTCGCTTGCGGGATGACATTGGTATTGGGAATTTGTCTGACAATACTGAATGAAACAAGTGCCGGTGGATGGGCATGAACAACTGCCTTTATTTCGGGCCTTGAATTATAAATTGCCTGGTGAAAAGGATATTCTGATGAGGGTGTATGTCTGCCTTCGATTTTGCCATCTTTCCTGACACACATTATATCCGAAGGTCTTAAAGTTCCTTTATCAATAGCCGAGGGTGTTACCCATATATCCCCACTTTCATCAATTATTGAAATATTTCCACCGGAGGTTGTTGTCATTCCGTTATGATAGATCTTATCAATTATTAGTATGATTTGATCCCTGGGGTGCATAAGTTTTGTATCAAGTCTTTTCATTGATTTGGGGAATAAACAGGATTAATTAAAAAATCAAAATTAGCGCTTCAATAAAACTTCCTTTTCATATTTTTGAATTTCCTCGATATAGTCAGCCCCAACAGGCACTTTTTCCATTAAACAGTAATAATCCCAAACAGCTCCAAAGGGCATGGTTTTTAGTTCCTCCAGCATTGCCAGTCTTTCGAAGTTTTTTCCTGATTCCTCCATCTTTACCAGTTCAGATGCAGGCTCGAGGGCAGCTATCAGAAAGGCCTTTTGGGCTGCACGGGTGCCTGTTACATAAGCCCCTATCCTGTTAATTGAAGCATCAAAAAAATCGAGGCCTATATTTACCCGGTCCAGAAAATCGTTTCTGATTATTTCGGAAGCTATAAGCTGAATATCATCATTTAAGGTCACCACATGATCGGAATCCCATCTAATGGGACGGGTCAAATGTAATAGTACCTCATCCACAAACTGTAAACAGGAAGAAATTTTATCTCCTACCTGCTCTGTTGGGTGAAAATGACCATTATCCAGGCAAATCAGCTTTTGATTCTGTATGGCATATCCCAAATAAAAATCATGGGACCCTACGGTCATGGATTCGACACCTATCCCAAAAAGTTTGCTTTCCACTGCATCTTTCATATGCTCAGCCGGATAATCTATCTCCATTGCTTCATCAAGCGATTTTTTTAATTGCCTGCGGTATCCGTTTCTGTCTATTGGCGTATCCTTTGATCCGTCGGGAATCCAGGTGTTATGAACACAGGGACTTCCCAGTTGCCTGCCCATTTCAGCAGAAATCGCACGGCAACGTTTCAAATGTTCAACCCAAAATTTCCTGATTTCTTCATTTTTACTTGAAAGTGTAAAACCTTCATCAGCTTTTGGGTGTGAAAAACAGGAAGCATTAAAGTCCATCCCGATTTCCTGTTTTTTACACCAGTCAATCCAGGATTGAAAATGCCTGACCTCTATCTCATTTCTGTCAATAAACTCATCGCCAAAATCGCCATAAATAGCATGTAAATTCAATCGTTGTTTACCCGGTAAAAGTGATAAAACCTTTTCGAGATCGGCTCTGACTTCAGCAATTGTGCTTGCTTTTCCCGGATAATTACCGGTGGCCTGAATCCCTCCACCGGAAAGTTCGCCACCTTTTGTTTCAAATCCACCAACATCGTCTGTTTGCCAGCAATGAAGTGAAATGTTCAGCTTTTTCATTTTGTTTATGGCAGCTTCCACATCCACTCCGAGATCAGCATATTGCTTTTTGGCAATTTCAAAGGCTTTTTCAATTAATTCCGTACTTTTCATGATAAATATTTTAATAGTTTGAATCTTTCCGTTTTATGATATTACATTGAATTCCCTAATCCAACCAGTGCTACAGAGAGTATAATTACGGTGATACCAATCGCAATGGTCCATTTGGTTTTCATGGCTGTACCTTTCCATTCCTTCCGGTAAATCCCCCACATATTTGCGGTTAAAATGATAGTGGACATATGAATGATCCATGAGCTTGCACCATTTCCGAGCTTGCTCTCACCCATTCCATAAAAGAAGAATTGTAAAAACCAGGTAGTTCCGGCCAGGGCAGAAAACATGATGTTTCTCTTTATCGGGGTAGAGCGATTGGTAAAATCACCATAGGATTTATTCTTCAGGCTCAGGATGGTTGTCCAGATTAAATTGGTCGTTAAACCTCCCCATAAAATCACAACAAAAGTTACATTATTCTGATATAATGGGTTATACCCGGCCTCTACTGCCGCTTCGGCCAATGATTCTCCGGCTTCGATTCCGAAATTGAAAAATGAACTTAAAATCCCTGAAAGCACCGCGATGATTAAACCTTTCACCAGACTAAATTCGGCAACGCTCTTTTGCTGATCTTCCACTGATAATTCCTTTTCTTTCATCATACCAGCCTTACCTGAAAGCGCAATTCCAACCAAACATATAAATACCCCCAGTAAGACTAATTGACCACCTGTGGAAGCCATCATATCGGTAAAAGAGAGTTTTCCATCGGTAGGGTTAATATTGTAATAAATGGTCGGAACAATGGCTCCAAAAGCAGCCGTGAATCCCAATACGACAGAATTTCCAAGGGACATGCCCAGATATCTAACTCCTAATCCATATGAGAGCCCTCCAACTCCCCACAACAAACCCATAGTGAAGGTAAAAAACAATATCTGACTTGAACTGGCGGCAATAATTTCCAAAAAGCCAGGAACAGTAAGCCAGGCAGCAATAGGAGGAACAATCAGCCAGGAAAACAATCCCCCTACGATCCAATAGCTTTCCCATGCCCATCCTCTGACTTTATTAAAGGGCATATAAAAACTTCCTGATGCAAATCCTCCGATAGAATGATATAAGATGCCTAATAATGCTTGCATAATAATTAATTTAGCTTGTAACTTCGTTAGAATTTAATATTTTTGACTATTTATGTAAAATAGATTTTCACCAAATTTACAGCACTTTAGCACTATCGTCAATACAATATTTGGCATATTATTTACACTTTTTGATACTTATTCATGAAAAACAGCTTTAAATACCTTGCAACCGGGGACGATGATCACCATTGGGGTTTGTTTCTTAATGTGGCAGGGAACTCAAAGATTATTCCCGGAAGTTTGTACCCTCCCCAGGATCACCCATCCGGTTACACTTTTCATTGGAATGAAGGAAGAATACTGAATGAATTTCAGATAAACTACATTACAGAAGGAAAGGGAGTTTTCGAAACAAAAAACGGGACATACCCGGTAAAAGCAGGAAGCTTATTGTTTGTTTTTCCGGGAGAATGGCACCGGTATAAACCAGATATTCAATCGGGATGGACAGAAAATTACATTGGATTTGAAGGTAAAATAGCCAGGCATTTTCTTTCACAGGCAGGGTTTTCAAAAAATATGGGGGTATTAAATCCGGGTACCAGGGAAGAAATTCTGGATACCTATTTAAAGATTTTCGATCTGGTCGATAAAGAACCACCCGGATTTCAGCAAATTTCATCAGGGTTGATATTAAAACTCCTGGGGTATATTATTTCATTTCAAAAGCAAAAAGGCTTTTCCGGAAAAAGAATAGCTAAGGTAATTGAAGAAGTGAGATTCAATATGAGAAAAAATGTTGAAAAGGAGGTAAACCTGCAAGAGCTTGCCGACCAGCACCATGTAGGTTATTCCTTTTTTAGAAAAATGTTTAAACAATATACCGGGGTTTCCCCAGGTCAATACCAGTTGCAGCTAAGAATTATCCGGGCCAAAGAGTTACTCCTTTCCACTGATAAAAGTATAAAGGAAATCAGCTACGAACTGGGTTTCCAGTCGATATATTATTTCAGTAATATGTTTAAGAAAAAAGTTGGGATTTCACCATCAGAGTTCAGGAAAAGATAATACAGACCCTTCCACAATTTTCCTGTGGATGTGATGGTGACCGGGTTAGAGGCTTAGCGGTTAGCATTTGATCCGGATCTGGAAACCAACAAACTCTACTTGCCAGATTCAAATTCCTTTTCAAATTTTAAAAATTCATATTATCCAATTGATTTATTGGTATTTACCTGACAGGAAACTGCCCTCATCAGCGAACAGTTTCTTATTTTCTTCCCCTTTTATCGAACATTCTTGAAGGATATTCCTTAAATTGTAAGTGAATTTACTAAAATACCCAAAGATGGATAAGCAATCCAAAATAGTAAGGGATTTTGAAAAATTCTTTCAGGATATTGCAGGAATTACCGCTTTCATTGGTTTATTTTTTTCCAATGTATTCAAAAGAAAGTTTGAAGGGAAGGAATTTATTAATCAATGTTTCAAAACCGGCTACCAGTCTTTACTGCTTATAAGTGTTACAGCCATCATCCTCGGACTAGTACTTACCATTCAAACACGCCCTATCCTTGCTGACCTGGGAGCGGAAGCCTGGCTGCCCAATATGGTTTTTATTTCTGTCATTACAGAAATGGGTCCCGTTATTTTTGCCCTGCTTTTTGCCGGAAAAGTAGGTTCCGGTATTGGTGCCGAATTAAGTTCCATGCGGGTTAGTGAACAAATAGATGCGATGGAGGTATCAGCAACCTATCCTTATAATTTCTTGGTTGTAACCCGGGTAGCTGCCTGTACCATTATGTTACCTATTCTTGTTTTTTATGGCGATATGATGGCATTTTTAGGTTCATATCTGGGTCTGAGTGCCTCAAGTGATATAAGCTTTCAGTTATTTTTCAGCCGGGCCTTCAGTGGAGTATATTTTACAGATGTTTTTCCGGCAACCATCAAAACACTCTTTTTTGGTTTTTTTATTGGGATATTGAGCAGTTATATGGGCTATTATTCGGATAAAGGAACGGAAGGTGTGGGAAAGTCTGCGAATGCGGCAGTGGTCGCTTCATCTTTAATTGTATTTATGCTGGATTTGATTGCAGTTCAAATTACCAGCCTAATAGTCTGATGATTTATGAATGAGGAGATTGTCAATATAACAGGTCTTGAAAAATCCTTTGATGGTGAAAAAGTGATTGAAAATATCAGCTTTTCACTTTTCTCAGGGGAGAACCTGGTTTTACTGGGAAAGTCCGGATCCGGTAAATCGGTCATTATGAAG
Source organism: uncultured Bacteroidales bacterium (assembly GCA_965369105.1). Lineage (GTDB taxonomy): Bacteria > Bacteroidota > Bacteroidia > Bacteroidales > JAGLSB01. The sequence continues at coordinate 8,735 of CBDUPM010000019.1, forward strand.
TGTATTGTCCGTCTGATCGAAGCGGATAAAGGAAATATTGATGTCTTTGGTACTGATATAATAAACTGTTCCGGAACGGAACTCGCCCAGGTAAGATCACAAATTGGTTATCTTTTTCAAAACGGGGCTTTATACGACTCTATGAGTATACAGGAAAACCTGCTTTTCCCTGTGATTAGAAATGAATCAATGAAAAAGCTCCCTAAAACTCAATTGAATAAACTGGTGGAAGAAAACCTGGAAAACGTCGGACTTCCCGGGGTAAAAGACAAAATGCCCTCAGAGCTGTCAGGGGGTATGAGAAAAAGAGCCGGACTGGCCAGGACCTTAATGTTATCTCCCAGGTTTATCATTTATGATGAACCAACTACCGGGCTGGACCCTTTTACAACAGAAGCCATTAGTAATTTAATCCTGGCGGTTCAAAAAGAATACAATACGGCTTCCATTATCATTACCCATGATATTAAATGCGCAGAAATAACAGCCGACCGACTGCTAGTCCTCCATCAGGGTAAGTTAATAACTGAGGGTACATTTGAGGACTTAAAAAATAATAAAGACCCTGAGGTTCAGCTGTTTTTTAAATAAATAATGCTGTTATGAAAAATAAAAGACGAAATAGTTTTCTGGTAGGAATATTTGTATTCCTGGGATTAACCATCTTTATTACTTCAATCTATTTAATCGGTATTAAGGAAAATATCTTTGGAAAATCCATTAACATTTCAGCTATTTTTAAGGATGCCAAAGGACTGAAGGAAGGAGACCGGGTAAGGCTTTCCGGGATTGATATCGGAACGGTACATTCTATCGGACTAATGGTGGATAACCGGGTTTATATTGGGATGAACCTGAATGAAAACCTGGTTCAGTTTGTTAAAAAAGATTCTAAGGCAACCATCGGGAATGAAGGATTGATGGGTAGTAAAATCATTAATATTCTCCCGGGCGGAATTTATAGCGATCCTGTTAATCCAAATGACACACTTCAAACCATAGAACTTGCAGACCTGGATGATATAATGAAAGAAATAAATACTTCCAGCAAGAATATCAGTATTGTTACAAATGAGTTAATCGATATATCCAGGAAAATTAACCGGGGAGATGGAATATTCGGGAAAATTTTTACGGACACAACTTTCACTCAAAACCTGGATGAATCCAGTCAGAATATTTCACGAATAACGGAAAACCTGATTGGTATTTCTGAAAAAGTAAACAGCGGACAGGGAATTATGGGCAAGATATTCGCAGATACCATGATTACCAAACGGATTGACTCTGCCGGTTACAATATTGACAGGATCACACTTAACCTGAAAGAAATAACGGAGAAAATCAATAAAGGGGAAGGTATTTTTGGCAGATTGTTTACTGATACTTCACTTACCAGTAACTTGTTTTACTCCAGTAAAAACCTGGAAGTCACAACTGCAAATTTAATGGAATTTACCTCCAGGCTCAATAACGATAGCTCTGCTCTTAGCTTGCTAATTGATGATGAAGAATTCGCTGATTCACTTGAAATCATGCTTTTACGATTAAACCAGGGAATTGATGCTGCTAAGAAGGCTTCCGAATCCATTCACAAGAGTGGGTTGATACGGATGTTCTCCAAGGATAAAGAGGGTAAGAACGCCAGGAAGGAGGAGGAGTAATGGTCAATTGTCGACCGTCGACCGTCGACCGTCCACGGTCCAACGTCCACCGTGGACCGTGGACCGTGGACCGTGGACCGTGGACCGTGAACCGTGGACCGTGGACCGTGGACCGTGGACTTCTTATTCCTTCGATTCCTTCAACATATCCGCCAGTGTCTTTCCTCCTTTCATTCCAAAATCCAGTGTTCTGATCGGGAAAGTTATGGTAATATCGTTTGCGTCATAGGCTCTTTTTATATTTTTGATACCCTGGCTAAGAGCCGACCAATAATCGCTCTCCTCAGTAAAATCAATCCAGTAAAGAATGACAAAATTTATGGAGCTGCTTCCAAATTCCTTATAAAAGAGTTTTACATCAGAACCGGGCTTGAGAAATTTGATTTTTTTAATGGCTTCAATGGTAACTTTTTCTGCCTTCTCCAGATCATCTCCGTATGAAATTCCCACTTCGAGGTCAATACGCCTGATTCCGTTAATGGTATAATGCTTAAATGGGTTCTCTATAAAAAACCTGTTTGGGACCACCACATCCTGGCCCTGCATAGTTGTGAGAGTAGTTGCTCTCAATCCAATATCCTTAACCTTTCCATAGGTTGATTCATACTCTATTAAATCTCCGACATTAATAGGACTTTTAAGTGCCATATAAAACCCTGAGATGAAATTAGATGCCGTTTCCTTGAATGCAAATCCTAAGGCCAACCCCACTATCCCGAGTCCGGCCAGCAGGGATGTTACGGTTTTATCCAGATTAAGGATGCCCAGAGATATAAATAAACCGGCAATTAACACTCCGAGTGATACAATGGAGGCTAAAATTTTATTGACTGCAACATTCTTTGAAATGGTACCCAGGGTTCTCCAGATCACTTTTCTTAAAATCCGGGCAGTAATGTAAAAGACCAGGAACACAATGGTAGCAGTGATAAGGTTCGGTATCATCAAGATCAAATCAGCTACCCAGTCCCGGAGCTTGCCAATTATGGTTTCGTATGAATTTTCAACCTGATTCAACATGGTGCGTTAATTATATTTATTCATTTATTTTTTAAATCCTCTCCCCTGATTACGGCTTTAGCCTCATTATAGCCATATTCAAACATTTCCCTTGCATTTTTTATTTCGAAATAGGAATAATCTTTTAATTCAGGAGGTTCAATAAAATATTTAAGTCCTTTTTTCTTTTCTGTAAGCTCTCCGGCCACACTGAGATGGAAGGAATACAATGCGATATGCCTTAATCCCTTTTTCTCATCGAATTTCCCTGTGGGATTTACATGAACCCCAATCAGGTTTTTACAGCTTTTTTCCAGAGGTTCAACAGGAAAATTATTGGTTACTCCCCCATCCACATATACAGAACCTTCAATTTTTACGGGTTTGAAAATCACAGGTATACTGGAAGATGCAATAACCCTTTCAACAAGATTTCCTTCTGAGAAATACCGGGTTTCCCCTTTTTTAATATCCGTTGCAGCAATAATCAGTGGCTTTTTCAAATCCTCCATTTTTTTAGCCCTCAGGTTCTGTTCCAAAACCTTTTTCAATCCTGACATGCTAAACAAGGCGTTTTTTCTAAAAAACACCCTCACAAATTCAAATATTTTTGACTTTTCAAAAATTTCGAGGATTTCCTCTGGTTCATAGCCATCGCAATACAGGCTTCCAACTATGGATCCGGCACTTACTCCAGAGACAATTTCAGGATTTATAGCTTCTTCCTGAAGAAATTTAATTACTCCCAGATGGGCAAAGCCTCTGGCTGCACCTCCACTGAGAACCAGTCCTGTATCATACCTGCCGGTTTGCCGGTTTGGATTAATTTTGTCAAGAATTTCAGAAAGAAATTTATTTTCCACTATATGTATTTTTATGACATGCTATTGTATTTAAAATATTCCAGTCATCACTTAGATTTAAAACAATAATATTAATAATATTGCAGTTTTAAAATTCTTATTTCAAATACATATCTCTAAAACGATAAATCATATCTTAAAGTTTAAAATATTTAATGGAAAATAATAATCTGCCAAATGATTATCCCCCTTTTGAAGAAAGACTGAATATTATAAGTCATGCCAGCGGCATAGTTTTGAGTATTATTGCATTGCTGAGTTTACTTCTGAATTTAAATGAAAATTCCAATTCCTTATATATTGTCAGTTTCAGTATTTATGGTTTCAGTTTAATCCTGCTTTACACTGCTTCCACTCTTTTTCACAGTTCAAAAAGCATAAAAGCAAGAGAAAAACTAAACCTTTTCGATCACTCTTCCATTTATATTCTTATAGCCGGAACTTACACTCCCTTTGCATTGATAACCCTGAAAGGCACAACAGGATGGATCCTTTTCGGAGTCATTTGGTTTTGTGCCATAACGGGAATCATACTGAAATTATTCTTTATTGGGAAATATAACCGCCTGTCAACCATCATGTATGTTCTTATGGGCTGGATTATAATATTTGCTATCAAACCCCTGATAAAAAACCTGGAGCTGGAGGGAATTTTATGGATCTTAGCTGGTGGAATTTCCTACACCCTTGGAGCCCTGTTTTTCAGGATGAAAAAGGTCAGGTTCAATCATTTTATTTTCCATATTCTTGTGCTGCTGGGCAGTGCGGCCCATTTTATATCCATATACTGCTACGTATTAAGGTAAAAATATGGCACAATTCCGGATGGACAGGAATTGATTCATACATTCAGCCTTTCTCAATATCGGATTCGCAAGGGTCCGGGAGTGATATCTGCTGAATTGAAATCCAGTACTTCTCCATTAAATGAGAAATTTCCCAGGATCGGGCTTTTTACCGTCGCCCGCCCATCGCCATAAGTGCCGATAAAAAGAAAAATATCGGCCGACTGAACCTCATCTCGCAATTTTAGGCTAACAAAGAAATTCTTTCTTTTTTCATTTGGTTTCAGATCAAACTCGGTTATTCTTCCCAGTAGGTTTGCTCTGACTCCCGATTGCACCTCAGCAAAACCGGAATCGACCACGACATAAACCAAATCCGATCCCGGACCGAAATCCGCCTGGAAAACAAATTGCCTGCTGTTTAGCAGACTGTCTGTTTTTTGAAAGGCAAGAAGTTTCATGGCCTCTTTCTGAAGTTTTTTATCACTTTTGCTTTCAGACCTGTCCACCTGGGCAAAAAGGTCTGAACCATTAAAAATTGTAAACAGTGCGAGAAGAACAAGAGGGATACAAATTGATTTTTTCATGTTAGTTATTTATAAAAAGTAGAAATTATATGGTCAAAAATTATGCCCTTTATCTGATTAACCATAATATTCCAATCTTGTTTACACCATGATTTAAATTTAGTTATAAGATTA
>CBDUPM010000020.1:0-13544 GCA_965369105.1 uncultured Bacteroidales bacterium
GGGTTTTGATGGCAGCCATGTGAGCAATACCTGCAATATCCATAATCTGTTGTACTGAGCTGGTTGCAAGCATTGCAAACCCGGTGTGACGGGTGCTCATTACATCACTGTGATCGCCAAATATGGAAAGAGCCTGTGCTGCCAGACTTCTCGCAGAAACATGAAAGACTCCGGGAAGTAATTCCCCGGAAATTTTATACATATTGGGAATCATGAGGAGTAGTCCCTGGGAAGCTGTAAATGTGGATGTGAGTGCACCTGCCTGCAATGATCCGTGAACTGCTCCGGAAGCACCTCCTTCTGATTGCATTTCGGTTACTTTAACAATCTCACCGAATATATTCTTCTGTCCATGGGCTGCCCATTCATCAATGTATTCAGCCATGGTTGAAGAAGGTGTGATCGGATAAATTGCTGCAACTTCACTGAACATATATGCAATATAGGAAGCCGCATAGTTACCGTCGCAAGTTACAAAATTCTTATTTTTTGCCATTTTCTTATGATTAAGTATTTATTTGATAAATTTTTATCAGAGTTTAAAAATGCCTCACAAAATTACTATAAATAGGTAGTTTTCGGAATAAAATTCAATGCTTCCAGCTTATATATATTCATTTCAAATAAACCTGATTACAGGTCTTTTATAAAGTTTTGAAAATGAATGTTTCCGGAAAAACCTTTATTACTGAATTAAGGCCTATTGAATAAATTTCAGAATATTCTCCAACAGTAAGTTCCGGTTTACAGGCTTGGTCAGATAGGCATCACAACCTGCTGCCCTGGCAAGTTGCATTTCAGTTTCATGGGTGAATGCGCTTTGAATAATAATGGGTATACCTGAATTGATTTTCCTTAGTTCTCTGGTGGCTTCTATCCCGTTCAAGAGTGGCATTTTTACATCCATTAGTATCAGTTGAAAATCATTTCTGGATTTTACCATCAACACTGCTTCCTCTCCATTGTATGCTCTAGTTACAATTATTCCGTAACCGGATAAGATCTCAAAAACCAGGTCAAAACTTACATTATCATCCTCTACTACAAGAATTTCAATCCCTTTTAGATTGAAGTTTTCATGTAATTGTTTTGGTTTTTGAAAGCTACCTTCACTGAGAGAAGAACTCCGGTAAGGAAGGGTGAAAATAAATTCAGATCCGATATTCAGCTTTGATTTCAAATAAATCTCTCCTCCCAACATTTTTATCATTTCCCTGGAGATCGCAAGACCGAGACCTGTACCCTCATGTTCTTTTGTAAAACTCATCTCTGCCTGTCTGAAACGTTCAAATATTTTATCCTGCAAGTCTTTTTCAATACCTATTCCGGAATCTTTCACAAAAAACTCAATGTTTTTATCTTTTATTTTGTATCCAAATACCACTTCCCCAAATGAGGTAAACTTTATTGCATTATTTATCAGGTTTGTGAAAACCTGGTATAATTTACTTTCATCCGAAATTATTCCTGCGCTTCCTTCTGGTAAGTCTTTTACCACTTCTATTTCAATTTTCTTCTCAAATGCCAGAGGACGAAAGAAATCATAAAGGGAATCCATTAATTGATTAAGATTAAATGAGATTTCGCTGACTTCCATTAAACCGGATTCAATTTTTGAAATATCCAGAAGGTCATTTATAAGGTTGAGCATCCGGTTAGCACTTGTTTCAATAATTTCAAGGTACTCGACCTGTTTCTCAGGATCAACATCAGAGGACTTTAAAATATTCGTAAATCCGATAATCCCATTCATTGGGGTTCTGATTTCATGGCTCATATTCGCCAGAAAAGCAGATTTTAACCGGTCACTTTCTTCAGCTTTTTCTTTTGCGGCTTCCAGCTCTTTGTTTATTTCCTTAATTTTCTCGATACTTTCGCGTAACTCATCATTACGGACTGCATACCTGATACTTAGATCCTGGTAATCCTCTTTTTGTTTTTTAAGCTGCGCTTCATGATACTTTTGTTTTGAAATATCCCTGATAATGCCCTGAGCTGATCTTACACCATTATAGTCAACATATGATATATTAGCCTGGCAGTCAATTTCCCTGCCATTTTTACTTATGGCTTTAAATTCATACATTGATTCAGGATGAATACCCTCTTGAACTAATTGCGCTCTTTCAAGTATTGCCTTCCGATGGGATGGGGCTACAATTTCTATAAAATGAAAATCCTCCGCATTCAGCTCTGCATCAGAATAGCCAAACATTTCTTTGAATGCTTGATTGACAAGAACAAACCTGTTTTGTGAAAGAATATAAATCGGGTCATTGGATTGTTCTATTAGATTTCTGAATTTTGTTTCGCTCTCATGAAGCGCCATTTCTACTTTTTGCCTTTGAATCTCGGAAGAAACGCGATCCAGAAATGTATTTACAAATCTGATTTTTTGTTCTTCATTCCGGATGCGGTCTTCATTCATCATGACTATTATCCCCTGAGGGATTCCCTCTGCAGTAAACAAGGGAGTTCCAATGTATCCTTCGATGTTTTTTTCGGCCAGATCTTTGTCCGTTGGGAATAATCCTGCCACACCCGATGGATAGGAACAGGTATCCTGTCCTATTACGCTTTCACAGGGAGTTCCTTCGAGGGTATATTTAAAAGTCTTGATGATTTTCTTCTTTCCGACCCCCCCTAATACATGAACTTCATGATCATTATTAAGTTCCCCGATAAAAACATAATCCATATCCAGTTTATCCGATATATATTTACTTACCGCATTAAAAAATTTACTACCTGAAAGATGGGTGAATTTTGCTGCAATAATTTCGTAGGAATCTGAAATCATTTTACTTTCTGTAATATCATAATAATTTCCCAATACCCCCAGAATCTCCCCTTTGGTATTCTTTATAGGAACCTTATTTGATTCAATCCAGATAACTTTGCCATCAGCACCGGTTTGAGATTCAACATACTTTAATATGGGTTCACCCGATTCAATTACTTTTTTATCAACAGAGCGGTAAAAATCTGATTGTTCAGCAGGCCAGGCAAGATCATAGTCTGTTTTGCCAATTACTTCCTGTGAATTTTCAAGTCCGGCTATTCTGGCAAAATTATCGTTGCACCCAATATAAGTCGAGTTCAGATCCTTCCAGAACAAATAATGGGGTATACTATCCAATACCAGTTTCAGAAGTTCAGAAGATTTTGATTTTTCTTCTGATCCTATATTCAGGTCCCCATTATTTACCCCAACCCCAAATATTAAAGCTTCATTTTTATGATTTTTTTCAGCTTTGGTAAATTGAAAAACAAATTCTTCACCTGACTTTGAATTGATGATAATCCGGAATGAACTTATATTCTCCTTTTTAAGATCGGTCAGGTTAGTTTGAAAGTAGGTTTGATCTTCTTTTGAAATGAAAAAATCCTGCACATTTTGTACGGATATCATTTCTTCAGGGTACCCGGTTTTCTTTTCGAATATTTTATTCCAATATACCGGTTTCCCTGACAATGCTTCAAAAACTACCAGGCAAGTGTCCTGAGCAGAAAAAATGGATCCCAGAATTTTAAAAACATCATTCATACTCTCATATTGAAATCCAAAAATAACATGTTTTTATGGTTTTACTTCTTTCAATCTGTTTATTTACATACGAATTGAAAAAACGGAAGATTCTTTATCAAAGGATGAGAATTGCCAAAAGACCATGCATTTTGTTTAGTAAAAACGGCCACCCCAAAAAACTGAGATGGCCGCTTATAAATCTTATAAAAAGTTTTATTGGCTATTCATAGAAACCAGGAACTCTTCGTTCGTATCCGTCTTACTCATCCTGTCGCGCAGGAACTCCATTGCCTCAACAGAAGTCATATCTGCCAGGTAATTTCTTAAAATCCAGAGTTTATTTAACATATCCTTATTCAATAATAAGTCTTCTCTCCTGGTGCTTGAGGCAGTAATGTCAACAGCAGGCCAAACACGCTTATTTGCCAGTTTTCTGTCAAGCTGAAGCTCCATATTACCAGTACCCTTGAATTCTTCAAAAATAACATCATCCATTTTAGATCCGGTTTCCGTCAGAGCCGTAGATATTATGGTAAGCGATCCTCCATTTTCAATATTTCTTGCTGCACCGAAAAATCTTTTTGGCTTGTGTAATGCATTCGCATCTACACCACCGGACAAAACCTTACCTGAAGCCGGGGATACCGTATTAAATGCCCGGGCAAGCCTGGTGATTGAATCCAGCAGAACCACCACGTCATGACCACATTCCACCAGTCTTTTCGCTTTTTCCAAAACGATATTGGCAATTTTTACGTGTCTTTCAGCTGGCTCATCAAATGTTGAAGAAATCACTTCAGCATTTACATTACGAGCCATGTCTGTTACTTCTTCAGGACGTTCATCTATCAGCAGAACGATCATATAAACTTCTGGATGATTTGCTGCAATGGCATTTGCAATATTCTGAAGCAATATGGTTTTACCTGTTTTGGGCTGGGCTACAATTAATCCACGTTGCCCTTTACCTATGGGTGAGAACATATCTACCACCCTGCTGGATAAATTATTATGGCCATTCCCTACCAGGCTGAATTTCTCTTCCGGAAACAATGGGGTTAAATAATCGAAAGGTACCCTGTCGCGGATAAAGTCAGGTGATCTCCCATTTATTTCTTCTACCTTAATTAAAGGGAAATATTTTTCTCCTTCTTTGGGTGGCCGTATGGTTCCTTTTACTGTATCACCTGTTTTTAATCCGAAAAGTTTAATCTGGGATTGAGATACATAAATATCATCGGGTGAGTTCAGGTAATTATAATCGGATGACCTTAGAAATCCATAGCCATCCGGCATAATCTCCAGAACACCTGAGTTGGAAATCAGACCTTCAAAATCGTATTTATCATTCTGTCTCCTGTCAGGTTGGTGCTGGTTTGGGTTATTTTGTTGATGTTGGGGCCTGCGATAACCGGAATTATCCTTATTATTTTGAAATTGATTCCTTCGGTCACCTTCCTGGCTCCTTCGCTCATTTTCCGGTCTTCGTGGATTATCATGACCTCCTTTTTCGGGTGGCCTTTTGTTACGGTTGTCCTTTCTTTGTGGATTCTCTTTTTTCCCGGCCATATCCTGGGCTTCAGCGGGCAACTTAGTTGAAGGTGATTTATCCCCGGTTTTTTCTTCCTTAATTACAGCTTTTTTATCAGATTCTTTTGGCTGATTAACTGGCTTTTGCCTTCTGCCAGGCGCAGGTTTTTGCTCCCTTAAAGGTGCTTTCTCCTGAGAAGGTGCAGGGCTTGGGGCTGCTTTGGGTTTTTTTGATCCTTTGGATCCGGAAGCATCGATAGCCTGTTGATCAAGGATTTTATAAATTAAGTCCTGTTTCTTGTAAGAATCTACGCGCTTAATCTTAAGTTCTTTTGCAATTTCTTTTAAATCGGAAAGAAGCTTCTTGTTTAATTCAAGAATGTCGTACATATTTTTGTTAATAGGAAATTATTAGTGAAATGAAATATTATAAATTAAATGTATTTATTCGGTAAATACCAATCGGGCTTTTATAAAAAGGCTGCTTGTTGAATAAGAAATGAAATCAAGTGCAATAATAATTGTTTTGATCAATTCTACCAAATAATTCCTTATAATTTAAAACAGTAAGTAAAAAAAATACAAGCATTTAATTGCATTCTTTTCAGGATTTACTTGCAAATAGTAAACAGAATTGTATCTTCAAAGCTTGATTTTCAGTTTCTGTTTAAGGAACAAGAAGATTTGGTAACCTTTTTTTAAGTAATTTCGTATAACAGCATAACCCTAATTGCATGAGACAACTTAAGATAATCAAACAGGTGACCAATAGGGAAACTCCGTCCCTTGATAAGTATTTGCATGAAATTGGCAAAGTTGATCTTATTAATGCAGATGAAGAGGTTGATCTCGCCAGAAGAATTAAAAAAGGAGATCGTGACGCCCTTGAGAAATTAATAAAAGCAAATCTTCGTTTTGTTGTTTCAGTAGGTAAACAATATCAAAATCAGGGGCTTAGCCTGCCCGACTTAATTAATGAAGGTAATCTCGGATTGATTAAAGCTGCTCAACGTTTTGATGAGACCAGGGGCTTCAAATTCATCTCCTATGCGGTATGGTGGATAAGGCAATCCATTTTGCAGGCACTTGCTGAGCAGGCAAGGATTGTAAGACTCCCCCTGAACAAGATTGGTTCCATTAATAAAATCAATAAAACTTTCAATGAGCTTGAACAGCAATTTGAAAGAGAACCCACCATCCTTGAGATTGCCCATGTAATGGAACTTGCGCCCGACGACATAAAAGATGCACTAAGGTCTTCCGGCAGACATGTATCCATGGATGCGCCATTGCAGGATGGGGAGGAAGGCAATCTGTATGATGTTTTATTAAATTCAGATACTCCCAGTCCGGACAGAGAACTTTTAAACGAATCGCTGAGAAAAGAAATTGAAAGAGCATTGTCGACCCTGACATATCGTGAAGCCAGTATTATCAGGCTTTATTTTGGTCTCAACGGAAAACATCCCCACACACTGGAAGAAATTGGTGAAGAATTTAATCTTACCCGGGAAAGGGTGCGTCAAATTAAAGAAAAAGCTATTAAAAGATTAAAACACACCACCCGAAGCAAGATTCTGAAGAGTTACCTTGGCTAAATCCTGCCGGCTGGTTTTAAAACCAGTTCAATCCCTTTTAATATAATGTAAGTATTCTGAATTCTCAGGGCACTTTCTGCTGGTTACTTCCTGGGTTGGTACAAAAGCAAATATACATTGATGCGTCTACCCCTGATCACACCTGTTAAAATTTCAACTGAAAAATGTCCTTGTTTTGATGGGTCAATTACTTATCCTATGAATTCCTTAGCTTTCTGATCATTTCGACAGGATCGGGAGCAGAGAAAACCGTATTACCTACAACAAAAACATCGACACCCGCATAAGACAGGGCATGAATATTTTCTGTTGTAACGCCTCCATCAATCTGGATTTTAGTATTCAATCCCGCTTCGGTTATCATTTTTTTAAGTTTTTTTATCTTTTCCAAAGAATGGGGAATGAATTTCTGACCGCCAAAACCAGGGTTCACTGTCATTAACAGAACCATATCCAGATCAGCTAAAATATCTTCCAGCAGACTTACCGGAGTGTGTGGATTTAAGGATACTGCTGCCTTCATTCCTAAATCTTTAATTTTCTGAACAGTCCGTTGCAAATGAGTGCATGCTTCATAATGGACAGTCAGACTGTCGGCCCCGGCCTCTTTGTATTCTTCCAGATAAAGCTCTGCATTGGTGATCATCAAATGAGTATCCAGGGGTTTTTCAGCAACCGATTTAATCTGCCGGATTACAGGGAACCCGAAAGTCAGATTTGGAACGAAATTTCCATCCATTATATCCAGATGAATCATATCCGCTTCACTTTTATTTAGCATGGTTAATACATCAGAAAGATTCAAAAAATCAGCTGTTAAAATGGAAGGATGGATTTGAGGCATATTGTATTTTTTTAAGATTGATAAAGATAATGAAAGAATTTTATACTGTAAAAGAAGGGATTAGGGCTAAACTATTTACCAAAACAGGCAATCATGCATTCCCTCCCTTTTCACTCTTTGCCATTCAGAAAATCCTCCAGGTATGAAAACCTTTCAGTCAATCTTCCATTTTCCGAAATTGTTGCCCTGCTAATAATATCCCCATCTTTAGATCCGCTCAGAAATGGCAATACCTCGTTTATCAGGTTCTTCCCGAAATCCATACTTGCATCCCTGGGTAATTCCCCTGGTAAATTATCCACCGCCATAACACTGATATTGCCGGGATTAAAAGATTCTCCTTCCTGGCCAGTTGTAGGATCATAGCCGTAAACCGGATTTGCTATTGTACTGGCTCTGATGGTTGAGGGAATAGGTCCATTTACATCACAGCTAACATCAGCGATCACTTTTATCCTGAAATCCTTTTTTTGCATATCTTCTCTGGTCATAAAAACAGGACTCCTGGGATCCCAGAAATGACAGGCAATATAAATATCACCTGCCTGGGTATAAGGATAAAAGGTAGTTTCATATTCTTCAGGGAAATTGAAGAAATGCAATAATTCAAAATTTTGTCCATCCAGTCTTTTTACATAATCCCATGGATTAAGCTGGGTATAAACGGCTCCCCTTACACTTTCCTTTAAAAAATCTTCAGGTGAGACCTTATTGATCCCCAATACTGATAAGGTTTCCATCGCCCCCTGTGCTACCCTTCCTCCTCCTGTTATCAGGATTTTTGCCTGACCTATTCTGACATTCTTCAAATTATCAAATAATTCCTTTTTATCCCTGCATTGCCAGGCTGGCTTTAAATCAAATTTCTGAAAGCGTTTACCATAGGTTAAAAGAGCGTTATAAGCTCCCACAACTCCCGCCCACCTGCCAAAGGCAACAACCCGGTCATTTTTATCATTGGTGAGGTATTCGTAATCGATTAAACGGATATTCTTATCTATCACTGCCCTCAGCAAATCTCTGTTATATGGTTGCTTCTTGGCTGTATGAGAAAAGAACATATAGGACTTTCCAGGGATCAGTTTCTCGATTTTCACCTCTTTAACACCCATTAAAACATCACAATCGGAAAGGTCTTCCTTCAGACTGACTCCCGCCTGCCGGTATTCATCATCCGTAAAAGCACGGTATCCGTCTGGCTGCACAAATACCTGGATTCCCTCAAATTCATCGCTGATTCTCTTGCATAATACCGGTGGTAAAGGAACTCTCCTGTCCGGAGGATTCTTGGTTTCTCTGACAATTCCTATCTTCATATTTCCCTATTTTTCCACGAAATTAAGTTTTTTTTATATGACTTCTGTTTTTTTTATGAGAATTTACTCCGCAAATCTATACAGGTATTCACTGGTTCTCATTACCATGCTCCCGTCAAGGAATACAGGAGTGGCCCAGATTTCTCCCGGAAGCTTATTTTCAGATAGCCTTAGTTTTTCCTTTGAAGCATTGTAAACAAATCCATCCCCACGGGTTGAATTAAAATACAGCTTTTCATTTGCAATGACAGGAGATGAATGAAATTTTCCCTTCAGTTTATCTGTCCAGATTTCTTTCCCGCTAAGGGCATCTAAACAAATTAAGTTGGATTCTGAGTCAATGGTGAATAATAACTTATTATAAATTACGGGTGTAAGGAGTTGAAGAATAGGTGATTTTACTCTCCAGATAATATTTGTTTCACTGATATCACCCATGCCATTAGGATCCACGGCAAGCAACTCACAGTACTTTTCTCCTTCCGGAGGAACAACAAAACTTGTATAAAAATAGACAATCCCATCGTATACAACTGGCATAGAAATCGTTGAATCCACTCCCTGAGGGATTCTCCAAACCTCTTCACCGGTTTCAATGTCAAAAGCCTGGCAAACAGCGGAACCATTTGAAATTAAAAGCTCCCTGCCGTTTACACTGATAATGATGGGAGTGATATAGGCCTTTTTTCCGATATTATCAATTGGATTATAATATTCCTGGGGTCGTTCAGATTTCCAGATCACTTCCCCGGTCCTTTTATCAAGAGCATAAATAAATTGGGTATCTGTTCCCTCCATATGAACAATTAATTTGTCTTTAAACAAAACCAGCGACGAGCCCGGACCCTGAACATGTTCGCATTGCAGATCGGTACGCTCCCATACTTTTTTACCTGTGCTGCTTTCAATACAAGCAGTCCCATATCTTCCAAAGTGAACATAAACAAAATCCTTTTCTACACAGGGTGTGGGGGTAGCGTATGAGTTAACCGCATGTTTTCGAAAAACCTGACCGGGTGAAAAAAGTAATTGATTATACAATACATTGCCTGTTTTATAATCGATACAAACCATTGATAATTCTGTACCCTGTACATTGGCATTGGTACACCAAATGCGGTTATCCAATACAACAGGTGAGGACCAGGCACGTCCGTTTAATTCTGTTTTCCAGATTATATTTGTTGAATCGTTCCAGTGGACAGGATAATTTCCGGGTTCTGCTAATGCATTTAACCGGCTGCCCCGAAAATGAGTCCAGCTATTGGAATATTGCGGAAATATTTCCAAGGGCATGGTCACTATTACAAATAATAGGAGAAAAAAACGAATCGTTCTCATAAAGAAATATTTATATCGTTTAAACTCATGTTTATACTTATATTTTTGCTTCAGGTTTTATGGCTATTGTCTGCATGACTTTTTCCTGAACAAATTAATCATTTCTGAGCGAATGAATTATATTTCCTTGCTTTAAACCAATGGCTGTCAAACCATAAATCCATATAAATCCATTTAGCAATAATAATAGCATAATTAAAAGTATTCCTTTAAAGGAAGACCCGCTGTGCTCGCTTATTAATGCCGGAAGGGTGGAAATTACTGCACTTATGAAACCGATACCTGAACCAATGATTAACAGGGAAAAGAATTCCAGCCTGATATATTTTTTTATTTTTTTTATTTTGAAACCAAGAGCCCGAAGTACTGCAAATTCCTGTTTCCTGTCCTCCATTGATCTGAACAGAACCACAGCCAGTCCTATGGTTCCGAGTAAAAGTCCAAGCGCACCCAGAACCATAAATATGGTAAGGTAGGTATTCGTTACAGAGTTAAACTCGGAAAGTCTTGCTGCAGAAAGCTGAATATCCCAACCAAAATCTCTCAAACCCATTGAAGTTTCCCTGAATATTTCGGTACTGTCATTCCTGTCCCCATCGATAAGAAAAACTTTTGTCCCGCTGTTTTCCGGAAATGCCTTTAAAAAATTCTTATCTGCAATAATTACATTTCCCTGAAATATCGAAGGGGCAAGTCCTCCGATTAATAAAAGATTTAATTCTTCTCCATTGGAATCCAGATATTTTAGGGTATCTCCTACCTTCATTCCCAGACTCCATTTAATAACGGTCTCATCTGCTATCGCGGGTACAAGCCTGGAAGATAACTCCCTGTTCAAGGATTTCCAGGGTGAATTTTCATCCAGAAAATCTGTTGAAGTAACAAAGCTAAAGCGTCCTTCCAGTTTTTCAGGATCAACACCCAGGATGGTGGGAGTAGAAATTTTATTTAAATTTAGACAACTGGCATCATCTCCTTCCGATTTCCGGAATTGTACGAATTCGTAATCACTATCCAGTCCAAATTCATAGCGGACTTCTGGCAGATTTAAGTTATAAAGGACCGGAGCCGTGGATTCTGAATAGAATAAGTACCCCCCGGTTCCGCTTGATAAAGAATCGGCATTTTTAAATAAATCCTTTCGGTTACTACCCGTGGTTAGTACTAAAAAGGATCCCAGTGAAAACAAAATTACGACTATGAGGCTTCTTACCGGATTCCTGTGAAGATTCCTTATTGCCAGATTAAAAAATGACAATGATCCCGGTTTATCGCTAATGGGCAATTTAAGTTTTGAATAAAAAGCAGTCAGCCCGCTTATCAGGAACAATCCTCCTGCAAGAAAAAATACAGATTCATTCACTACCTCTCTATTAATAAACTGGAGACCTAATAGGAACAAGCCTGCTAATCCGGTTATGACAGAAAGAAGCTGGTATACTCCCCGGTGACTTTTAAATTTCAGAGTTTCATTCCTGCTCTGTAATTGCCTGAACCCTGATTTCAGAAATTTATTTAAAGGGAAATAAATGGTTAATACGGATATAAAAAAGGTGATAAGCCCACCGGCCAGCAGACTGGTAAACTTTATATCTATTGATAAAACATCGGTTCTCACAATTTCATTCCAGATAGTGTTTAATGCTGAAAAAACTATTTTATTATAATATACCGCGAGTAAAATCCCCAAAAGTACTCCGGCAGCCGCAATAATAATTCCTTCAGCAAAAAGCCATTTCCTGATTTTCTTTTGTGGAATTCCAAAGTTTGAAAGGATGCTTATCTGTTCCTTTCTTCCCTCAAGATTCAGAAGAAAAAGAAGAACTGTCAGAATCACACCACCTGCAAGCAGAAAGAAGCTAAGTCCTGCAAATAATTCAGAAAAATTAACCCCGTTATTTGCTGCAATCCTGCCGCTTTCCTTGAGATGCTCCACCTTAAATCCAAGGTTTTCCGGATTCAAAGCTGATAATGTCATATTTTCAATATTCTCCCGGGTATTCACTGCGGAGGAAATCCTGAAACCGGTATAATCGCCAAATCGATTGCCCCATATTTGAGTGGCAGAATTAATTGAAATAAAGGCTTTGGGAATCCCTTTATAATCCTTCCAGTAATCTTCATCTTTATCACGGATATCGTCCAGTTTTATGGGCACCCCTGTTTCCCAGTCTCTGCAATTACCGGCATCAGACAAACCCGGTAAATCAGGCATCAGGTTTTTATCAGCAAAGCGCCCTTTTATGGCTTTTACCGATTTTACAATAAAGGTCTTCTGATCAATATTTAACTCCCGTAAGGGACCTACAATAAAGTACTCCATTTCCAGGCTGTCGCCAGTTGTAATACCCAGATCATTTGCAAGCCAGGAGTTTATGACCACTTCATTCTCCTTAAGTTCAGATGAAGGAAGGGTGGAAACAAAAGAATAAGGAGTTGAGCTGTTGTTCGATGCAAGTTTATTGACAAAATAACTGAGATATGGTCTGAAGCTGGCAGAATTATTGAGGAGGGAGCCTGAAATGTTTACATCAAAAAAAACTCTTTCACTTCGTAAATTATACTCAGCCAGTTCTTCAATTTTTTCCAGTTTTATGCCTGCATCTTCCAGGGTCCATTCTTCTTTTATGGCCTCAAAAATAGTTTTATCATTATGCTTGCCGTCGGTTTTTAAAAGGATGATATTTGATTTATTCTCAAAATCCATTATATCGCAAAGTTCGCTATGCAAAACAAAGGCATTGAAAGGACTGGTTTGGGAATTATTCAGGTTGAAAAGTCCAAGTTCATCTTTTCCGGCTATGGCTTTGATGGTAAAACGACTTGAAACGATATTATCCGCATCTGATACGAAAGGAGCATTCAGTGGGATCAGGCTGGTGCGTTTTATTCTCATAAGAATATCATCACCCGGTTTTAGTCCCAGTTTGAAGGCCAGGTTTTCAGACAATATAATCTCTCCTGCTTCCAATTCAGAATAGAAATTAGCTGAGCCTCCCATCCGGTCGAATTCCTCACTAACTCCTAAAACCTGCACTCCTGGAATTCTGAGTCTTCCTCCCCCTGCTACTCCTACCCCTTCTGTAAGCAAAACAGGAGCCGCTTCTGTTTGAAGATTTTCGGATAAGCGTGCGGCCAGTTCAAAACTGAAAAAACGATCACCGGATTTAATGGCATAATCAATTTCACCCAGGCGGTAATCAACCATCTGGTTCAGGCTGAACTTAACGGAGTCTCCCACCATTAAAGATCCGGTTATTACCGCTGCTGAAATAGAAATACCCAGTGCAAGAAATAAATTCCTCCAGCGAAAATAGACCAGGTTTCGTTTTATAAATTGAAATCCATTCATATTTTTATGCCTGCCTCAATTTTCCCTGTTCCAG
>CBDUPM010000021.1:0-13259 GCA_965369105.1 uncultured Bacteroidales bacterium
CAGGTTTATGGATCTTCCGTTTCCTAATGTTACTTCCGAATAGGGGAGAAAAACATCCAGCTCGTCAACCACTGATAAATATCCTGAACGTGTCATGGTTTTTGATCCTCCCGGACCGGTAACGGTCAGGCTGATGTCTTTAACACCCGCAACTGAATAACTTACATTGTGTGGTCCTGAAGTGCTTGCAGTGGCAGGATTTGCACCTTCTCCGAAATCCCATAAATAGTCTGAAACGTCACCGTTACTATCTTCAGAAAACTGGACGGCGGAATTCAGACAGACAACTTGTTTATCGGATGTAAAGTATGCATTAATGGAAGCATCCGTTTCAGCATAAGCGCGGATGCACAGATCTGCTTCAGAATCTTCGATATCAGAGCCTATGGCCTTCCATTCTTCGGCATCCGAACTTATCCAGAAGCGACCGGATGGATTAATTTCCGGAACCGCATAGGGTTCGCCATTATTAATAATTTCAGCTTCAGCAGGAATAGGATAGGAATATCCCGGGGAAAAATATTTGATTTTGACATAAAAATCATCCTGTACAAGAGCCTTTATATCAAAAGTTAAATACCCGGGAAATTTAGCAACATTATTAAAAGAGGATGCCAAAAGGTTTTCTAAACCTGATTCTTCAGAAAAATCATCATAAATTTCAATATCGATAAAGGATCCGCTGGTATTAATATACGTTCCTACCTTATTGATGAATTGTTGTCCGGGCGCCTCATATTTTGCAAGCCCGTAAGCAATATCATCACCAAATCCATAGCTGGAGGTAAATCCAAGTTTATCTTCCATATATAAGGTATCAACCTGGTCTAATTCCAATCTTGTATTGAAAAGAGCTGCAGTAGACAGGAATTTACTGTCGTGATATGATACATAAAAATATCCGTCATCTCCCCAGTTTTCACCCCAGGAGTTTTTTACAATCCATGCTCCCGGATCGACATCCGGACTTTGAAATCCACCTCTTATTACCTTATCATCATCCCAACCAACGATCAGTACCGCATGATTTATGGCTGTTGAGCCATTGTACAGATAGGTAAAATCGCCAAAATTATAATAAGCAGAAGGATTACTTGCCCAATGTATAGAGGCGCTCACTGCACCCACGGTATATAATGATTTCTTAATTACGTTTATATCAGCAGGCAGCCATTCCACTATAGGAACGTAGGCAACCACTTCTGGCTCATCACCGGGACAACTTGCGTACCTGCTGCCTGAATAAGGATCACTGGCCTCTGATACAGGACCAATCAGACGTGTTAAATAGGCAGTGGTCATCAAATCATTTCCTCCATCATCAATACCATTTTCAAATCCGTGACAAACACCCATATTCTCTTCCGACAGATCGATGCTTAAATTTTCATAGCCTTTTTTAATCCAGCTCGATTCAATAGCCGCCACTGAAGAGAAAGTCCAGCAGGAGCCAAGAGGGTTCTGGTCTTTGATGCTTGTGACACAATTATCATCTCGCAAATCAAAGCGGGAGGGTAATTCATTTATACTCTTTTTTTCACTTTCCGTTAAAAGCTGTTCCTGAAAATGAATATATACAGGCCAGGGGATATATCCTGTAGAATATTCCGAAATGTTTTTCTTTTCAGACGTTTTGTCATAATTTTTATAGTAATCAATAAATTCAGGATTTAAGGGAGCCCTTTCCTGTGAAAAAACGCTAAATGCCAGTATAATAAAAATATACGAAAGCAGGAATCTTTTCTTTTTCATAATTTTTTAAGTTTTCTTCTCTTGTATTACAAATATACAAGTTTTTGGAGTGAAAAGGTTTAGTTTTTGATGATATGATATTGTTAAAGTTTAAAAGTTTTTGTTAAAAATGATTGTTTTTGCCTGTTTTTTCAAGAGGCGGTTTCCCGCTTAAAGAAATAATTGTTTTTGAAGTGAGGCTTTAAACGAAAAAAGCTACTTTTGTTTATTAAAAAAAATATTAATCCCTGATGAGTATAGTTGATAAAGTCCTTGGCAAATTTTTAGGAAACAAGGCAGATAGAGACCTTAAAGAAATACAGCCCATGCTGGCAAAAATTCTGAGTGTCTATCCTGAGATCGAAAAATTAAGCAATGATGAGCTTCGCAGGAAGGTTATTGAGATAAAGCAAAGAATAAAAGATCATGTTAAAACAGAAGAAGACGAGCAGCTTGGTTTGAAGGAACAGGCAGAATCTGTTGACCTTGCTGTTTCTGAGAAAGAAAAGATCTATGACAGACTTGACAAACTTGAGAAAATCGTTGACGAAAAGTACGAGGAAGTTTTAAATGAAGCTTTACCCGAAGTTTTTTCCATTGTAAAAGAAACTGCCCGCAGATTTAAGGAAAATGAAAGTATTGAGGTCACGGCCATGGATTATGATAAGGATCTTGCCGCTGATACCGATTCTATAGTGATAAAAGCTGATAAGGCCTATTGGAAGAATAAATGGATTGCCGGGGGAAATGAAATAACCTGGGACATGGTTCACTATGATGTTCAGCTGATTGGAGGTATAGCACTTCACCAGGGAAAAATTGCTGAGATGGCCACTGGAGAAGGAAAAACTCTTGTTGCCACCTTACCTGTCTTTCTGAATGCCCTTACCGGTAAAGGTGTGCATATTGTGACTGTGAATGATTACCTGGCAAAAAGGGATGCCGAATGGATGGGACCGATCTACCAGTTTCATGGATTAACAGTGGATTGCATTGATAAGCACCAGCCGAATTCTGATGCCAGAAGGAAAGCTTACAATTCTGACATCACCTTTGGGACCAATAATGAATTCGGATTTGATTACCTGAGAGATAATATGGCTCTGAGTCCGGAAGACCTTGTCCAGCGCCGCCATAATTATTCAATCGTTGATGAGGTTGATTCTGTTCTGATTGATGATGCAAGGACTCCATTGATAATTTCAGGTCCGGTACCCCGTGGTGACAATCAGGAATTCCTGGAGCTCAAACCCAGAGTGGAACGAATTGTTGCCGTACAAAGAAAAATGGTTACCCAACTGCTTGCTGATGCAAAAAAACTTCTATCGGAAGGGAAAACGGAAGAAGCAGGAGTGCTCCTTCTGAGATCGCATAAAGGTTTACCAAAAAATAAGGCTTTAATTAAGTTTCTTTCAGAAGAAGGAAATAAGTCACTCCTTCAAAAAACAGAAAATGTTTATATGCAGGAGAATTCCAAAAGGCTGCCTGAAATTACTGAAGAGCTCTTTTTTGTAATTGAAGAAAAGCAAAATTCCATTGAATTGACTGACAAAGGAATTGACCTTATCAGTACTACAGATGATCCAAACTTCTTTGTTTTACCGGATATAGGCAGTGAAGTTGCTGAAATCGAAAAATCCGATAAGAATGAAAAGGAAAAAATTCGAATCAAGGATAAGCTCTTGCAGGACTATGCGGTAAAATCTGAACGGGTTCACACAATTAACCAGCTTCTTAAAGCTTATGCATTGTTTGAAAATGATGTGGAATATGTCGTGATTGACAACAAGGTAAAAATTGTTGATGAACAAACCGGGCGGATAATGGAAGGAAGACGTTATTCTGACGGTTTACACCAGGCTATCGAAGCAAAGGAAAATGTGAAGGTGGAAGCCGCAACCCAGACATTTGCTACTATTACATTACAGAATTATTTCCGAATGTATCACAAGCTGGCCGGGATGACCGGAACAGCAGAAACCGAAGCCGGGGAATTATGGGACATATATAAACTGGATGTTGTGGTAATTCCAACCAACCGCCCCATTGTGAGGGATGACAGGGAAGATCTGGTTTTTAAAACCAAAAGGGAAAAATATAATGCTGTGATTGATGAGTGCTCCGAACTGGTGGCTGCAGGTCGCCCGGTGCTGGTAGGAACCACATCTGTTGAGATATCAGAATTACTCAGCAGAATGTTAAAAATCAAAAGAATATCCCATAATGTTCTGAACGCGAAACTTCATCAGAAAGAAGCGGATATTGTTGCTGCCGCGGGTATTGCAGGAACCGTTACCATAGCAACCAATATGGCGGGTAGGGGAACCGATATTAAATTATCTGACGAGGTTAAAAAAGCCGGCGGACTTGCCATTGTTGGTACTGCAAGACATGAATCAAGAAGGGTGGACCGTCAGCTAAGAGGTAGGGCTGGCCGGCAGGGTGATCCCGGTTCTTCTCAGTTTTATGTTTCCCTGGAAGATGACCTGATGAGATTATTCGGTTCCGAAAGAATTTCAGGTCTTATGGACCGTCTTGGACTTAAAGAGGGCGAGGTGATCCAGCACTCTATGATTTCCAAGTCCATTGAAAGAGCCCAGAAAAAAGTGGAAGAAAATAACTTTGGAATACGGAAGCGACTGCTGGAGTATGATGATGTAATGAATTCCCAAAGGGAAGTGATTTATAAAAGAAGACGACATGCTCTTTATGGTGAAAGACTGAGCCTGGATATTACCAATATGATGTATGATGTCACGGAAAGCATTGTAAACCAATATCATGCATTTGGGGATTATGAAGGATTTAAATTTGAGATGATCAGGACACTTTCCATAGAAAGTCCTTTTGAAGAAAAAGAATTTCTTAAATCCACTCCGGGAGAAATTATTGAAAAATTACACACTTTAATCGAAGGTACCTATAAAAGAAAAGAAGAGGCCATTGCCCATCAGGCAATGCCGGTTGTAAAAGATGTATATGAAACGAAAGCGGCTATTTATGAGAATATAGTCGTTCCCATATCTGACGGACAGAAAGTATACCGGGTAATTGCCAACCTTAAAAAGTCATACGAATCCCAGTCAAAAGAAATTATGAGAAGTTTTGAAAAAACGGTCTCTCTAGCAACTATTGACGAGGGCTGGAAGGAACACCTGAGGGAACTGGATGATTTAAAGCAAAGTGTGCAAAATGCTTCCTATGAACAAAAGGATCCTCTTTTAATATACAAATTCGAATCATTTGAACTTTTCCAGCAAATGATTGATAAGACAAACAAAGAGATCGTATCTACCTTAATGAAAGGACATATTCCGGTTACAGACCCGGGTGCAGTTCAAAAAGCTCAGGCTCCCAAGCGCCTGGACCTGAGTAAATTTGAAGCAAATAAACACGATTCTCCCCAGTATAATGATCCGTCAGGCGGACCGGGTAACAAAAAATCCCAACCTGTACGAGTAGAGAAAAAAGTAGGAAGGAATGATCCATGTCCATGTGGAAGCGGAAAGAAATATAAGGCCTGCCATGGAAAGGCCGGAACCTGATTTTATAAGCGATAACAGAATGGAATGAATTCGGGAAAAGTTGTTTTAATCTGAAATAACTTTACTCTTTTCAAAATAAGAAGTTTTGATTTGCTAAAGTATTTACGAAAACAAGAAACGCAAAACAAGAAACAAAAGCTTCATTGGGATTAAAATTTGCATTTTTGTTGTTTTCCGGTAACCGAATCCCTGAGCAGCTACCTACATTCTCTCAGGAACCTCAATTCCTAACAGACCCATACCCTTGGATATTACCTGGCTGGTGGAGCGGGCAAGTTCCAGACGGATTGATTTCATAGACTCTTCTTCGGCGTTTAATATGGAATGATCGTGATAAAACTGGTTAAATTCCTTTGCTACTTCATACATGTGATTCGCGATAAGGGCAGGATTCATTTCATTGGCTGCCGCATTTACTACAGAAGGGTACTCATATATATGCTTTACCAGTGATATTTCTTTTTCTGAAAGATGGTAGGAGTCTGAAATCTCTGAACTAAGTTCAAGATCAGAAGCTTTCCTTAATATTGAATTGATCCGCGCATTGGTATACTGAATAAAAGGACCCGTATTTCCATTGAAATCAATGGATTCGGCTGGATTAAAGGTCATATTCTTTTTTGGATCCACTTTCAGGATAAAGTATTTTAACGCCCCTAAGCCTACTTGTTTGAATATTAAGTCTTTATCATCATCCCCGATTTCAGATAATTTTCCAAGTTCATCCGACATTTCCCTGGCTGTGGTAATCATTTCATCCATCAGATCATCTGCATCCACCACTTTTCCTTCTCTCGACTTCATTTTCCCTTCCGGAAGTTCAACCATACCGTATGACAAATGGTGCAGCATTTCTGCCCAGGAAAATCCCATTTTTTTTAGAATAAGACTTAACACCTGGAAATGATAGTTTTGCTCATTTCCCACTACGTAAATATGTTTATCCAGCTGATATTCGGAAAATCGCTGATGTGCTGTTCCTAAATCCTGTGTCATATAGACGGATGTCCCATCTGCCCGAAGCAATAATTTACTGTCCAATCCATCATTGGTGAGATCGGCCCATACTGAACTATCTTCTCTTTTTTCCAGAACGGAATTTTTCAGACCTTCTTCAACCAGCTTTTTCCCTAATTTATAAGTGTTTGATTCATAGTAAATTTTATCAAATGTAACTCCAAGGTTTTTATAGGTTTTATCAAATCCTTCGTAGACCCATGAATTCATCAGTTTCCACAATGCAACAACTTCAGGCTCTCCTTTTTCCCATGAAATAAGCATTTCCCTTGCTTCCTTCATAAGAGTGCTGTTTTTTTCCGCATCCTCTTTTGACATTCCGGAAGAGATTAATTCCTGTTTTTCCTCATTGTATTTTTTATCAAAAATTACATAATACTTTCCTACAAGATGGTCCCCTTTTAATCCGGAGGATTCAGGGGTTTCTCCATTTCCGAATTTTTTCCAGGCCAGCATAGATTTGCAAATATGGATCCCCCTGTCGTTAACTAAATTTACTTTAATTACTTTTTTACCCGATGCTTCCAGTATCCGGGAAACTGAATCACCCAGGAGATTATTCCGGATATGACCTAAGTGAAGAGGTTTATTGGTGTTGGGTGAAGAAAATTCTACCATTACCGCAGGGGCGGAAGGATCGATAGAATGCGTACCAAAATTTTCTGTTTTGTTAATATGCTGGAGTAATTCCTTCCAGTAGTTATTCGTAAGTACCAGGTTCAGGAATCCTTTAATGACATTAAAGGTCTCAATTTCATGGGTTTCTTTTTCCAGGTATTCGCCTATTTCTTCTGCAGTCTTTTCCGGTGATTTTTTAGAGAATTATAAAAGGGGAAAAACCACAACAGTAAAATCTCCCTTAAAGTCTTTCCTTGTTTTTTGAATTTGAATGAGCCCCGGATCGGGTTCTGAATGATAAATTTCTTTAATGGCTTTTGAAAGAACCTCGCTTATTTTTGCTTCAATGTTCATTATATATTCCTTATTTGAGCTGCAAAGATAAATAAGACTGGTAATAATTGATGAATAAATCAAGCTTTTCAGCTAAACAGTCAAAAAAAAAGTGCCATCTTCCCAGATGACACTTTTAACTAACTAACCCTAAAACTATCTATGAAAAGAAACTACAAACAAAACTGATGCGTTCTTTGAAAATAAATATCCAAATACTATGCCAAATCATTTTTTTAATCTAGGTTTTTTATGTTTTTTGAATTTAAAAATACCCGGATTCATTTGACATATTTTTGATCAGAATTATTTAAAAGAACTATTTTTTTATCCTTTTGTATTAATACGCACAAAAGATATATTTGTTATTTTCGTTTACATTATTTTTCATTTTTTAACACTTTTTCACAAATTGGAAAAAAAATTACATATTATCGCTTTAAATATTCCATATCCACCTGATTATGGAGGAGTTATTGATATATATTATAAGATCAGGGCACTCCATGATTCAGGAATAAAAGTATTTCTGCATACTTTTCAGTATGACCGGAAGCCATCCAAAGAGCTGGAGTTAGTTTGTGAAAAGGTGTATTACTACCCAAGAAAGACCGGTTTTTTTCAGAATCTTCATTTCCTTCCATATATTGTTTTCAGCCGACGGTCCCCGGAGCTATTGCAAAACCTTAAGAAAGATTCCTGGCCCATCCTTTTCGAAGGAATTCATTCATGCTTCCACCTGGGGAACAGGGTATTGAAAGAAAGGTTGAAAATAGTCCGCATGCATAATATCGAACATCATTATTATACTGAATTGGCTGGTGCAGAAAAAGGACTATTCCGGAAATTATATTTTCTTTTGGAAGGGTTTAAGCTTAAACTTTTTGAAAGAAAAATGAAGGCAGCAAATTATATTGCAGCCATTTCACATGATGATCTGAATTATTTTAGTAAGAAATTCAGGAATGTTTTTCTTTTAAATCCCTTCCATTCAAATACCGGAATCAGTTCCAAAGAGGGAAAGGGTGATTATATTTTATATCATGGCAACCTGAGTGTTCCGGAAAATTATAAAGCCGTGATTTTTTTAATCAATGAGGTTTTTAAAGATCTGGATATCCCTGTCGTAATTGCAGGTAAAAATCCGGATATAAAACTATACCAGGCTGTGAAAAATACCCATAATATAAAAATTGTAAAAAATCCGGGCAAGGAAGAAATGGATTCCTATGTTCAAAATGCTATGTGTATTGTATTATTCACTTTTCAAACCACCGGAATTAAATTGAAATTAGTGGATTCTTTGTTTCAGGGAAGGTTTATTATTGCCAATACAGCGATGGTTAAAAACACGGGATTGGAAAATACCTGCATCATTGCCGATGAACCAAAAGATATTATTATTGGTCTCAAGAAAACATTCCAATCAAATTTTACTTCAAAAGACATCGCAGATAGGGAGCTTAACCTGAAATCTTTTGAAAGCTCTCAAAGCATAAAGAGTTTATTAAATATATTAAAAGGTTAATCCTCTTCGAATTTGTTTCCATCCCGCAAAAAAATGGAAAAAATAAAAACTATAACAGCCGTTGCTGCCAGGATAACCAATAAAGTTTTAAACATATTCCCCAGAATATATTCAACATCGATAACTCCCCATATTCCTAAAATCGCAACAATGGAAATGATCAGAACCAGAATGCTCAGAATATAGGCCGCACCTTTTTTAATGGAACTCATAACTTAGGGTTTTTAAATGATTTACCAGGTCTAATATTTTATAGAATAACAAATTTTGATTTTCATATTGAAGTTTCCAAATAATATGATCCTTTTCTTGTTCAATAACGATAATCTTTCCTGATTCTTGCTCTGATTTAGTGGTTTTATATCCAATTCTGCGTAAAGCCCTGTGGGTCCACCAGGCCTGAATGTTATTTTTTTCAGAAAATACCAGGCCAATCTCCTGTTCCTGTGTATATCTGGGGATAAAGTCTCCACTGTCCAGGTCAAATATTAATCCGGGTGATTGAAAATACTTGTCTATTATTCCTTCCAAAACCAGATCCTCCGGTGAACCATCTATTATTTTTTTATTACCTATTAACCAGAATCTGTCTGAAAATCTTGTAGCCAGCTGAAAATCATGGGTGGAATAAATTATGGTTTTCCCTTCGTTGCAGAGATTTCTCAGGTAAGATAGAATGTCATACTTATTGGGAATATCAAGAAATGCTGTGGGCTCATCCAAAAAAATAAGTTCCGTATCCTGGGCAATAGCCCTTGCAATCATCGTCCTTTGTTTTTCCCCGTCACTGATTTCAGAAATTCTTCTTTCCGAAAGACTTTCAAGTTTCATTTTTGTAATGGCCGATTCCACAATCCTGTTATCCTCTTCTGTTAACCGCCCAAACATATTGGTGTAAGGGAATCTTCCGAGTTGAATTAACTCCCTGACCTTCATATTCATACTTTCATTCCAATGGGTTGATACAAAAGCTACTCTTTTGGCAAGACTGGCAGGGTCGAATTTTTTCAAAGAGCTCTCAAAAACTTCTAATTCACCCTCCAGTAGCTCTTCTAATCTTAGAAGGCTTCTCAACAGGCTGCTTTTTCCGGAACCGTTTAAACCAATAATAGAGATCAGATCCCCTTTTTTAGCGTAAAGATCAATATTATCCAAAAGAATGTTATCGCCAGCAGGATTTTTATATCCAACTACCAGATTCCTTCCTGAAATGATATTTTGTCTGGTATCCATCAGGTAAAACTGTTTTTTCTGCTGGTCAGGATCCAGATGACAACCGGAATTCCGATCAGGGATGTTACTGCATTTACCGGTAAAATTAAATCACTTCCCGGGAGTTGTGAAATAATATCACTAAAAAGCATGATGACAGAGCCTAATAATATGGTATACAAAAGCAAAATACCATTCCGGGTGGTTCCGGTAATCATTCTGCTGATATGAGGTACTGCAATTCCAATAAAACCAATGGGTCCACAAAATGCGGTGACCGTTCCTGTAAGCAGGCTCGTGGAAATAAATACCAGGGTTCTGTAGGTTTTAATTCTGACACCAAGGCTCCTGGCATAGTCTTCTCCAAGAAGTATTGCATTGGAGGGTTTGATCAATAAAATCGCTAATAAAATTCCCGGAATAAATCCAATCAGGAGGTATTTTATTTGAGAGGGACTAACTCCGCTCAATGAACCCATTGTCCAGATTACAAAAGCCTTTAAAGCCGATTCTTTACTGAAATACTGCAGGATATTGATAATGGCCGAAATTCCACTTCCCAGCATTATACCAAGCACCAGGATGGTCATAATATTTTTAATACGGTATGAAACAGCAAGAATCAAAAACATAATGGAAGCAGCACCTATCCATGCCGAAACAATGAGAATGGTATTATTCCCGGATGAAAAAACGGAATATTGAAAAATCCCTGAAAATCCCAGGACAGCAATGGCAACACCCAGTCCTGCTCCGGAACTTATTCCCAGAACGTAAGGACCGGCCAGGGGATTTCTGAAAATCGTCTGCATTTGTAAGCCGCTAACGGATAAAGAAACACCGGCAATTATGGCGGTAAGAATCCGGGGGATACGGAATTCATGCAAGGTAAACCATTCTGTGGTTCCATCATTGTCAATGAAAATTTTGCCAAGAATTTCCCTGAAGTTCATGGGAACTGAACCGGTTCTTATATCTAATGCAAACAAAATTATCAAAAGAAAAATCAGGATGGAAAAATGAAGAATCGGCTTTTTCCGGTTTTTTATAGGCTCAGGAAACATTTTATTTATTCAGTGGAGTCATGTAATCGACCATTTTTATCATATCTTCATTTAATTTCCTGAAAAATTCTGTCTGCTTTCCTTCTTCTTTATTAAAATTATTTAACCGGCTTATCAACTCGGACCTCAGTTTAACTATTTTTTTTATGACATCGTCAAATTTTTTCTCTTCCAATTCAGGATGGAAATGCTTAAATGCAAAAGCTTCCGTTAATAATTCATATGCAAGGTAATTTATGTCTTTTTTAAGTTTCCTGATACTGGCCATGGTTGATAAATTAAATTCTTAAATTGTAATTATTCTAATTTTCGGTAATATACAAAATCATGTTCATTCAGAAGTTCCGGATGAAATATTTTTATTAAATCCATTAAAACCAGGTCGGGTTGAACAACACCTTCTTCCCAGAAATTATTGGATTCATTTTGGCTTAATTGGCTGTCATTATTATAAATATTTCCTTTTTTGTAAGGCTTAAAAACGGCATATCTGCTATCCCGTCCAATAATATCATCTAAAGACCTTGAAGAACCCGGATTTAACCAGAAATCTGAATGAAGAGCCTTAGACATAACAGACTCCACCGAAAGCGGCATATAATCAACAGAATTGTCTTCAGCCCACAAATATATGGCACCGGCATCTGCAAGCAATTTTGCGGTAAAAGACTTACCTCCTGCCATATACCAGGTATCTTTCCAGGGTAAACCCAGCATTACTCCGGGTTTTCTTGTAGCATTTGTTCTAACCAATTTACATAAATGATTATAATTTGTCTCCACTTGGTGAAAAATAGAATCGGCGAGCTTTTTTGTGCCAGTAAGAGATGCAAAAACCTTGATCCATTCTGCTTTTCCAAGAGGATGTTGCTCAAGATAATCAGCGATGATAATAGTGGGTATTCCGGCGGCTTCAATTCTTTTACTAATATTTCCAATACTCGATTCAATTCCATACAGAAAAACCAGGTCAGGCTTTGTATCCAGAATTTTTTCAAAGTTAATCGCCGGAGGATATCCAACCTCTGAAATAGTGCCTGATTCTACCTGCGAATGGAGGGTGGAATCAAAAATATAACCGGCTCCCGATGCTCCTTTAACAATATATTTTTTTGAAAGGGCTTTTAAATAACCAATATGAGTCGTGGAAAATACTATAGCATTCTCCACCGGCACCTTAATAAAAGCTAAATGACTTAGTGAATCCGGAATATTATTTGGACTTTCAGCCAGGCAATAGCTGAACTCCACTTCTTTCGCCTTTTGCCATGGATTTTTAACTTTTATAAGGTCAAAGCCCTTAAAATGAAGGATCTCAAACTTATTTGCATAATTGGAATAAGATTGAGGATTTTCATCACCTTTATATTCAACACAAGATGAAAGAATAAATAAAAGAGTGAATAAAATGAAAAATAACCATGTTTCCTTGCTTCTCATTATTGAGATTTATAAACCATTCCGGTTTTGGATTAATTAATTACCTTTTAATGATTAGTTTTTTCTTCTCAATATATTTATCCGAACGGATTTCTATAATATACATACCCGGAATATATCCGCTAAAATCAAATTCCATTTTTTCATAGTTCATGGCCTTGCTTTCACCCATTAGTCTTCCTGCCTGATCAATCGGTATAGATACTAAAAATACCACTCGTAGGATTGGGATATATTCCCCATCTTTCATAGGGGTCTTCCTCTATTCCTGTACCAGTCGGATCATAGCCGGGAATGAAGGTTTGCCCGGTATTTAAGCTGTCAAGCCATACCTTTAACTGACGTTCAGGTTCAGGGTAATAATCCCAGTCTTTAAAGAATTTTGAAAAATAATCATTCACCGGGGTAAAACAATTCGCATCTCCCCCTGTAAGGTTTCCTACAATAAGTTTGTTCTGATTAAATAATGGAGATCCCGAGGATCCTCCCTCCGTCGTACCATAATCCCATTCCACAATTCTCCAGAATGCTTCCGGTTCACTACCGATGCTCAGCCATGAGGGAGGATTTACTTCCTGGTATTGCAGCACTGCAGGATCTGCATCCTTTGATATCTTTTTCACATCTCCGAAGGGATGATGGATGGTGACAGAACTTTGAGGCGGATCGGTAGCAATGCTCCAACCCGCATAGTAAGGTTCATACGATTCCGGAACGTCTGCTGATAAGAAAAGCAGGCTGAAATCGAGTGAATCTGAAGTAGCTAAAATA
>CBDUPM010000022.1:0-12792 GCA_965369105.1 uncultured Bacteroidales bacterium
TTTGTAATATAGACGGAATGAACCGGGCTGGTTTCTGTAAGTCCGGCCTGCCCGGCTTCGTTGCGCAAAATATTTACCAGGTCCTCAACCTTCAGCCCCCCTACCATAGCCGCCTGGCTTATACTGGTAACCTTTGCAATGGTTTTTCTCAGGAGAGGGTTCCGCAGTTTTTCAAACGCCGGGGCCTGTGCAATCAGGGTCTCTTCGAGATCAGGATAGGATTCCAGCAAGTCGAAAATTTTTGTTTTTGGAGTAATAATCAGCTTATCCATTATTTCCATCTTTGTCTTTAGCATATGAAAGGATTCTTTTCTCTCCCTTCAGCTCCCGTGCATTTGTAAGATCCTGGGATACCTCAAGCGTTCCAAGGTATGCTCCGTTGTCATCTCTTAAGGCATAGTATTCGATTAAAATGAACCTTCCCTTCATCTGAATCCAGAACGGAGCATGAGACTCTTTTCCGGATCTGAAATCTTCTATGATTTTCTCAACAATATCAACACTTCCCGGGGGATGGCATAAGCGGACATCCCGGTTTATTATAGAACGGCTGCGTGGAAATATTCTGTGCTCACCCTGGGTAAAGAATTTTACTTTATCGTTTTTGTCTACGAAAGTCATATCTACCGGAACCGTGTTCAGAACAGCTTTTAACTCCGCCATAGTAAAACTGCCGGAAGGCAGGCTTACTGAGCCCTTAGAAAAAACCGGATTTTCTTCGATTCCGCTTTCTGTCTGAAATCCTTCCGGCTTCCATTCTACCTGAGGATCATAAAGAGTAAAGCCAAATTCAAGGGTTTGCGTGTGTACATTCCACCAGTCCTCGGTTGTAAGCACATCCATGCACATGGGAAAGAGTATTTCCTCTTCTTTCTGAATCATATCAGAGAGAGCTTTCAGGGTTGGATAAAACAAAAGTTCCAATGCATCAGAAAGATCCTGTTTTGACAGATCCTCCTCCTTCAACAGGGCAATACATCCTTTGATTTGCTCCCTTATCTCATCATGTTTTCCCCACATCACTTTCGGGGGTCCGGTGATTTCATTTTTTTCAAGGTAAGGAAAAACCAGGTATTCTTTTTTTTGGTAATGTTTATCGATGTCCATTAAGTCATTAAAGCTGGATTGCAGCACCAGAATAAAATTCCTGAAATTATCATCAGGGACTTTTTCCAGGGAATGCAGGAGGTCTCCGGCTTTTTCAATTGCTTTTCTGACCTCTTTGTTTTCATGGATAAACACATCAACCGGATGTCCGGCAGGAATCATTTTTGCACCGCTCTGATCTACATGCCCTTCCAGAACCTCCCCGTGAATATCACAAAGACGGAGAACCTCCGATTCGGGTAAACCTTCACTGATCAGCTCCTGTTCCACTTCAACCACTTCACCAGAGGGAATTGACTTCAGAGATTCAACAAGTTCCTGCCTCACTTTATCGGGTGATTCCCCCTTATGTAATTTGAGAATCAGTTCTTTCAGCCGGGCTTTACGAAACCTGGAGTTGTTTATAAGCTCACTCATAACTACTCTTTCTCGTATTTAATTATTTCTACGGGACAGCTTTCCGCTGCTTCAATTATACCTTCCTCAAAATCATCAAAATTTACACCTTCTTTTACCTGTGCTTCATCAGGCATTTCAAAAACTTCCGGACAGATATCTTCACACAATGCGCATGAAGTACAGCCCTCTTCTATAACTACTTTTTTTATAGCCATTTCTTTAAAATTTTATGTTTATAACAAATTTACTAAATCAATTTATTAAATGCCGAACGGTTAAGAACGGCATGACCCTGTGTTATTTTTTGGGCCAGTGATTCTACTGTTTCTGTATTAGCTATTTCCAATAACTCTTTTCGAATCTGGTCATAGCGGTCGTGCAAGGGACATGGATTCGTATCACTGCAGTTTTTCAGTCCGAATCCACATTTGGTGAAAAGACTGTCGCCCTCCATTACCAGAATAACCTTATACAGGGATACATCAGATTGATTGCCGGCAAAAAAGAATCCGCCTCCACGGCCTTTCATTGATTCCAGGATACCCCGGGAGGTGAGAATGTGTAATATTTTGGCTGTAAAGGCCTTAGGAGCCTCTATTTCCCTGGCAACCTCAGGGACACCCGGACGCATTTTTTTCCAGTTCTGAAGTTGTACATAAACCAGGGCTCTGATGGCATATTCTGTACTTTTAGTGAGCATAGATTATCGGTTTTCGCTTATGGTTTTTTCAAGTCTGACCGCCCTGGGGAATAAGACATTATTTTCCAGGTGTATATGCCTGTGTAAATCCTTTTCAAATTCTTCCAGGGTTTTATAGCTTACCTCAAAGGTATTACATCCATCCGGAGGAACCGAATAATTATTCGTAATTTCAGAAAGTTTCATAAATCGTTCTCCTTCCACCTGGTGTTCGGCTTCCATTTGATGAATGGCTGAAGCAGCCAAACCCATATTGGCAGGAACCGGATCACCCTCAATGCGATGTTTTTCCATCTGGCGGATATGAGGAAAAAGTACCAACTCTTCTTTTTTCATGTGGTCGGAAAGATTTTTTGCAGCATCCCTAAATGAGGCATATACCTCATGTAGTTCAGGATGATTTTCACCATGTACCTCACACAGTTTTTTTAGCTTTTCTTGAAGAAAAGGCATCGCCTCATTTACGTAAGAGTGGTGGGTCTTTACAATATAGTCGCATAATCCTGTCATTGATAATGACTCAATAAAATGAGATTCTTTATCTTCTTTTTGCATGGCTGCCTGAAGTTCGCTTAAAAGGGTTCCGGTATCAATGCCCTGCTTTTCAGTGGCTTCAGACAATGAAATATTTCCACCACAGCAGAAATCAATATTATTTAGCTCAAAAATGCGGGCCGTTGAGAAATTTTGTCTCACAATTTCCCCAATCATGGTATTCGGATTTATTTCCATTTTTATTTTTTTAAATGTTTTGACAAATATATTACATTTTTATATAATGACAAAAGGGTCATTATATAATTAATTATTATATTTGCTCCAACAAACCAAAACTTCTATCTGATATGAAGACAAAAAATTTATGGATCGGATTTATAATGGTAATGGTAATTTCCTTTGGAATTCTGGGCTACTTTGGCCGTGAAATCTACCGGGAAGCACCTCCCATTCCTGAGAAAGTTATTACAGCTGACGGAACCGTTCTGTTCACAGCTCAAAACATTAAGGATGGTCAAAACGTCTGGCAATCCATGGGCGGCCAGGAGGTCGGAACCATCTGGGGCCACGGAGCCTATAAAGCTCCGGATTGGACAGCTGACTGGTTACACCGCGAAGCCATTTTTATTCTGAACATCTGGTCGCAGGATGAATTTTCTGTGAAGTATGAGGACCTGGCAGCAGAGAAACAGGCCATGCTTGAAAAGCGGTTGCAGGAAGAATTAAGAGGTAATCGTTACGATGAACAATCCCAAACCCTGACCATTTCAGAGGTCCGTGCCAGGGCTTACCAGTCGAACAGCGGTCATTATAAAGGCCTCTTTATGGATGATCCGGAGCTGGATCATTTACGTGAAGCCTACAGCATTCCACCAAACAGCATCAAGGGTGAAGAGCGAATGGATTGGATGAATTCTTTTTTCTTCTGGGCCAGCTGGAGCACAGTTACAGAGCGACCCGGAAAAGATATTACTTATACCAACAACTGGCCGCCGGAGAAACTGGTAGGAAATGAACCCCCGGGATCACTCCTGTTATGGACCGGTTTCAGTGTGATCATATTATTATTTGGGATTGGCTTGCTGGGATGGTATTATGCCACCAACCGGGAAGATCACGATGCTACGACGGCCCCTGCCGTTAATCCATTGTCGGGCAGCAAAATGACACCCTCCATGCGGGCTACCCTAAAATATTTTTGGGTGGTAACTGCGTTAATCCTGGTACAGATACTTATGGGAGTTGTAACCGCCCATTATGGGGTTGAGGGCCTGGGTTTCTATGGACTACCTTTATCGGATGTGCTCCCTTATTCGATTTCAAGAACCTGGCATATCCAGCTTGCCATTTTCTGGATTGCCACCTCCTGGCTGGCCACCGGATTGTTTATTGCCCCGGCCATATCCGGGAAAGAACCCAAGTATCAGAAAGCAGGGGTAAATTTCTTATTTATTGCCCTGTTGATCATCGTAGTTGGCTCTCTTATTGGTCAGTGGCTGGGCGTGATGCAAAAGCTGGGTTTGGTAGAAAATTTCTATTTCGGACACCAGGGATATGAATATGTGGACCTGGGCCGGTTCTGGCAGGCATTCCTTTTTATAGGATTAATCCTTTGGTTGATACTTATGGCCCGCGCACTCTGGCCGGCTCTTACCGCAAAAACGGAAAACAGGCATCTGTTACTCATGTTCCTTATATCGAGTATTGCGATTGCGGCTTTTTACGGAGCAGGATTAATGTGGGGGAGACAAACTCACCTGGCTATTGCAGAGTACTGGAGATGGTGGGTAGTCCATTTATGGGTGGAAGGATTCTTTGAGGTATTTGCTACTGTGGCCATTGCATTTCTTTTTGTAAGAATGCAATTGATCAGGGCTTCCATTGCTACCACCAGTGTTCTTTTTGCAACGATAATATTCCTTTCCGGAGGAATTATTGGAACTTTTCACCATCTTTATTTTACGGGTACTCCCACAGCGGTTTTAGCCCTCGGCGCAAGTTTCAGCGCACTGGAGGTTGTTCCCCTTGTGCTGATGGGATTTGAAGCCTATCATAATATAAAAATAAGCCGGGCCAAAGAATGGGTGGGGGCATATAAATGGCCAATTTACTTCTTTATTTCTGTCGCTTTCTGGAATTTCCTGGGAGCCGGAATTTTCGGATTTCTTATCAATCCACCAATCGCACTCTATTATATGCAAGGACTGAATACCACTCCTGTACATGGACATACTGCCTTGTTCGGGGTCTATGGAATGCTGGGGATAGGTTTGATGCTGTTTGTCCTGAGAGACATGGATCTTAAAGCCAAATGGAAGGAGCGTCCTATAAAAATTGCTTTCTGGTCCATTAATATCGGATTGTTATTAATGGTATTAATCAGTGTTTTACCGGTTGGCCTGGCACAAACCGTCGCCAGCGTGAAGCATGGTTTGTGGTATGCAAGATCAGCAGAATTCCTGGAATTGCCGGTACTTGAAACCGTCAGATGGTTGCGGGTCATTGGAGATACCATATTTGCCATTGGAGCTCTTTATCTGGGTTGGTTTGTGTTCGGACTGAAAGGAGGATGGTCATTGGATAAAACCTAAGCCTTAGTTCTAATTAAGACAATAATAACAGAGTAAGTGTGAACAACCTTGTGTCGCTTGATCCTTAATGGTAGCGCCACTGAACACGAGCTCTGTTATTTTTTTCTTATAGCCACTCATACACACCCTGTTTCCCATAACTATTCTTTCAACTACTGAAGTATAAAAAGAAACCCTAATAATGCTTATTTAAAAACCGAAATCCATCATCATTCCGGTTTTTAGCTGAGGGAATCCGAAGGCAGAATGGATCGCTGTTAAGGCCGGTAATTGGGTGCAGTGTGAAGGAAAAATTTCATCTATTTCCTGGTTTTCCAGGTAGGAAATGGTTTTCCGGGTTTGCTCGTTATGGGTTTTCAGGTGGAAGCCCCCCAGGACGGCCCTGAACGCTGATTTTCCGGTTAGCTTTTTTGCATATTCCATCATATTGCAGATTCCGGAATGGGCACAGCCGGAAATTAAAACAAGACCATTTTCAGTATCAAATAAGAGTCCCGAGTCATCCGGAATCAAATCCTGGCTGCCATCGGATAAAATGTATGGAGTTGAAAGACCCTCAAAACCATTTAAGCGGGGAATCTCACCCAGAAACCATGCACCGGGAAGAATTTCCAGGGCCTTGTCGTACAGGTGGGGACTGAAATAGTGTTTCAGCTCATCCTGGTTGAAAGACAAGCCTAATTCCTCACCTCCTCCTTTTCGGGTCCGGCTTTGAAAAACAAGGGGATGGGCATAAAAAGCTTTTTTCTCATAGCTGCCGGCTTTTTCTTTATGTTCCGACAGGAGCTTAAAAAAATATGCAAAGCCGTTGCCATGATCCCAGTGTCCGTGACTCAGCACCGCAAGGTCTGTTTCGCCGATAAGATCAATTCCCAGGATCTCAGCATTTTTTATAAACAGATCCGTATGCCCGCTGTCAAAAAGTATATTTTTCCCTTTGAATTCAATAAAATAGCTTATTCCGTGCTCAGCTCCCAGGCGTCCACCCGCGTGATTTTCAGTAAGTATATGGACTTTCATTTATTTTTTATCTTTATGACTCTTAAAATACTAAGGTAATTCTTTCTTTCCTGTACCCATTCCAAAAAATCACTTTTATACTCATTCAAAGGAGCCAATCTTCACCTTCTGTCTGTTTCAGGCTAGTATGGTTAACACTCCAGGATTCAAACAAAGCTTGTTCCTTCTTTCCAAAAAGAACCAGGGCAGGCACCAAAAAACATTCATTCTATGTTTCATGCTTAAAAATTGAAAATCACTACATTTATCTGAGGAAACCAGCTTTTAAAAAATTCATGTTTGACAATAAACCAAAATCACGATAAATCATATAAGAAGATGCCTGTAAAAATAAATACCCGGGTCCCCGCTCTATTATATTTGTTGCTTGCCTCCTGTTCTTCAGGAGAGAATTTTGAAAATGAAAAACCTAATATCGTTTTTATTTTTGCTGACGATCAGTGTTACGATGCTATAAATGCCCTGGGCTACAACAGGGAAGTAAAAACACCGAATTTGGACCGTCTGGCTAAAAATGGAACGGCTTTTACACATGCTTTTAATATGGGAGCCTGGCAACCTGCTGTCTGTATGGCCAGCCGGGCGATGCTCAATACCGGACGCTATATATGGGATGCAGAAAAGCTGGATAATTCAAAAGCACAGGATTCACTGGCAGGGCAAGAGCAATTCTGGCCACAATTAATGAAAAAAGCCGGTTACGAAACGTATATGACAGGCAAATGGCATTTGAGAATTAAAGCCAAAGCACTTTTTGATCATGTGATTCATGAACGCCCGGGGATGCCAAAGGATGCCTTTATAGCGAATTATAATCCCATTTTTACTGAAATGAAGAAATCCTACCGGCAAAGCGGGGATGTTTCAGCTTTGATGCCCAATGGTTACAATCGTCCTCATTCGGATAAGGATACCAGCTGGTTGCCATGGGACAAATCCAGGGGAGGTTACTGGGAAGGGGGTAAACACTGGAGCGAAGTACTGGGTGACGATGCACTTGGCTTTTTAGAAAAGGCTAGAGAAAGTGAAAAGCCCTTTTTTATGTACCTGGCTTTTAATGCACCCCACGATCCACGTCAGTCTCCAAAGGAATATGTTGACATGTACCCTTTGGAAGATATCAGTTTACCCAAAAGTTTCCAAGCTGAATATCCCTATAAAGATGAAATCGGGTGCCCTCCTTATCTTCGGGATGAAGGCCTTGCTCCGTTCCCGAGAACGGAATATTCCGTTAAAGTAAATCGCCGGGAATACTATGCCATTATCACTCATATGGATCATGAAATCGGGAGGATACTGGATGCGATTGAGGCCTCAGGCAAGGCCGGCAACACCTATGTTTTCTTTACAGCCGATCATGGTTTGGCCGTGGGGAAGCATGGCTTTATGGGCAAGCAAAATTTATATGACCATAGCATTCGTCCACCCCTTCTGGTGAGTGGTCCGGGAATTCCGAAAGCTACACGGATTGATGATTGTGTTTATTTGCAGGATATCATGCCCACCTGCCTGGAACTGGCCGGAGTTCAAAAGCCGGAATTTGTAAGATTCAATTCTTTAATGCCTCTGATTAATGGTGACAGGGAGAACTCCTTCTATACCACCATTTATGGTTGTTATATGATGGAGCAGAGAATGATCAGAAACGATAATTATAAACTGATTATTTACCCTGGGATAAATGTTTTAAGATTGTATGATTTGAAAAATGATCCCCAGGAACGGGTGGATTTGATGGCTCAGCAAGGGCATGACAAAATTGTTTCCAAACTTTTAGAAGAGTTTATAAAATTGCAATCGGAATATAATGACCCTTTGGATTTGAGCACGATCCTCAAGAAGTATAAAATTTTATAAATTGCTGATATTGAGATTTCTGGATTTTAACCTAAAAATCTTTGGTTCTAAGGATATATTTTGTGCAACTCATTGTAATATTTTTTTAAAACAGAGACAAACCCAGAAAGCGATGAGGGATGCGAACTGTTCTTTTATTATAATCCATCAGGTTTAACAATAAAGGATCAATCAATTGTCACTGGGGGCTGGAATAATTTCATGCAATTTTTCATGATAAATTTGTAACTTGCTTCAAAAGTTTAAAAATGAAATCAACCTTCTTTACTGTTGTCCTCTTTTTAATGTCAATGCTGGTTTCCGCCCAGTTTGAGCAAAAACTTAGTTTGAATTTATCTGTTGGAGGTTTTGAAACCATCGGGAAAAAATATGGGGAAATCGATGTATACCAAATGCCAAACTATAAATTTGGACCTGCTTTCAATATTGGCATGCAATTCCAGTTAAACAAAAAACTTTCCCTGCTTGTAGAAGCAGGATTGATGCTCACTCAAAACTGGGAATATTCTGATCCGAATGGTAGTTATTTCTCCTGGACCATTCAGGACACGGTTACCGAGGAGGAAATTGAAAGTGGGGAAAATTATCTTGAGCTTCTGAATTATAGTCTTAGCCTGAAACCCGTTTATTATTTAAATCCGGGTAATAAATTCAATCCTTTTCTTTTTGCAGGCATTTCTTTTAATTACATCACAGCATATTATGAAGATACTCAGTGGGCGGCATTGAAAAAATTAAATTTATTGGATGCGGATGATACCAGTCCTTATATTCCATTCCTGGAAACCAACATCGGATTAGGATTGAATCCCGGATTCGGAATTGAATATTCTCCCGGACGTCAGTTTCATTTTTATTTTTCCACCTCCTATTATTTTATGCCCCTTCAAGCAAAGAATTTTAAGTACCCCGAAGCTGAGGAGAATTTTCATGCATTGATATTTCAAATTGGAACCCGTTACAATTTTATTAAAACTAAGGATTTATGAGAAAGTGGAATTATAAAATATTCTGGCTTGTCGGTTTCCTGATCCTGCTTTTCCCAGCCCTTTCTGCTCAGTATAATTATAATGTGAAGCGTAGCTTTGGAGAAACAGGTCATACGATAATCCACTTAACCTACAGTCCTGATGGCAGTTATATTATTACAGCCGGAACCGATAGTAGCATTATTCTCTGGAATGCAGAAAGAAAAACTATCTACAGAACCCTGACAGGACTCGAAGCACGACCAAACCTGGCGGTGATAACGGAAGATAATAACTATGTACTTGCCGGAGGAAAAGACAATATGGTTTCTCTTTGGAGTCTTTCGGATTTGTTACCTAAAATTGAAAAACGTTTTGAAGGTCATTCAGCGGCTATTAAAAGTATTGATGTAAGCCCGGATAATAAATTAGTTGCAGCAGGAAGTGCCGATGGGAACATAATAATCTGGGAATTGGGAACTACAAATATTCTTTATGAGCTGAAAGGACACAAGGACAATGTAAACAAACTGGTGTTCAATTCGGATGGTTTGACCCTTATTTCCGGAGGGGGAGAGGGAGATATTAATCTTTGGGATATGAGGAACGGTAGTCTGTCCAATTCAGTAAAAAAGGCTCACAAAGGATGGATCCGCGATATGGAGTACAGTCCGGATGGAAAGCTAATTGCCAGTTGTGGGGATGACAAACTCATCAAGACCTGGGATGCCCTGAACCTGAGTTCAAAAGCTACATTCAAGGGTCATAAAGATTGGGTTCATACCCTGGATTTCATTCCTGATGGGAAGCAATTGCTGAGTGCAGGAAGAGATCTGAGCATTTTTCTCTGGGATGTCGAAACCCGGGAAATTCTTCATAAATCAGCAAAAAAAGAAAACATAGTTATATCCCTGGATATAAATCCGGTGAAATCAGATTTTATTTCTGCCTGTTATGGTTCTGAAATTATTGAAAACTGGGCCTTTTCAGGATTTGATGAATCTATTTGGGCTCAATCGTATAAACCAATTTTTTTAGCAGGAAATGAACCACAACTTAACAGGGAGCAAAAAACCAAAAAGCTGTCTGGAATTGAGCTTTATTCTCCTGCGCTGATTGGTGACAGGGTGTCGATTAATGAAAAAAGCATTAATCTGTTAGG
The DNA here is from genome assembly GCA_965369105.1 of uncultured Bacteroidales bacterium. GTDB lineage: Bacteria > Bacteroidota > Bacteroidia > Bacteroidales > JAGLSB01. Next base: position 10,303 of record CBDUPM010000022.1, read on the forward strand.
CCGTGTCCATGATCCGGAAGATCTTAATGTCTTTCTCGTAGACGGGCAAATGGTTACGTTATCTGAAGAGGGGATATTTCAACATGAAGTTTTTTTGATCGGAGGTGATAATCCGATTAAAATAGTAAGGGTCAATAAAAGCGGGGATATCGAGGAGAGGGAAATAATTATTGAATGCACTGCATTTGGTGGACCGGGACTAATAAATGATTCACCCCTGGCTTCCAAAACGAAGTATTATGCCCTACTCATTGGTGTCAACGAATATATAAATCCTGAAATCAATGATCTGGATAACCCAATAAGCGACGCACAAAAGCTAAAGGATGTCCTGCTTAAAAACTATACCTTTGAAGAGGAGAATGTCCTGTTTTTGAAAAATCCAACCCAGGCCGACCTGATTTCTTCCCTGGATCAACTTACAAATAAAATAACTTCCGAGGATAATCTTCTTATCTTCTTTGCCGGTCATGGATACTGGGATAATAAGGGAAAAGTGGGATACTGGTTCCCTGCTGATGCTACACGGAACAGTACATTGAACTGGTTTCGAAACAGCACATTGAGAGATTTTATCGGTAGCATTGAATCAAGACATACCCTCCTGATCGCGGATGCCTGTTTCAGTGGTGCTATTTTCAAAACCCGGGCCGCATTTACTGAAATTCCCCGGGGAATTGAAAAACTCAATAAGCTACCCAGCCGCAAAGCTATGACCAGCGGAATTCTCCAGGAGGTACCGGATGAAAGCGTATTTCTTAAATACCTGGTCAAGAACCTGGATGAAAATGAAGATCCATTTCTTACCTCAGAATTCCTCTTCAGCAGTTTTAAAACAGCAGTCATGAACAACAGTTCCAATGTTCCGCAATTCGGAGTAATCCAGAATGTGGGTGATGAGGGAGGGGATTTTGTGTTTGTGAAACGAAATAACAATCCTTGAAAATTCCAACTGCTGGTTGGGGATTTCAATGATATTCTATTTAAAATCAAATTATATACATATGAACTACAGAAATCTAGGAAAAACCGGATTTAAAATATCAGAAATCTCCCTCGGCACCTGGCAGGTTGGTGGAAAATGGGGATCTTCATTTGATGATAGAAATGCAGATAATATTTTAAATTCTGCAATTGACAAAGGGATAAATTTTATAGATACAGCCGACGTCTATGAAGCAGGAATGAGTGAAAAGGCGGTCGGCAGAGTAGTCAGATCACGATCGGAGAAGATTTATGTAGCTAGCAAATGCGGAAGACAGATTAATCCCCATGTAAATGAGGGATATACCCCGGATGTTCTTCAAAAATATGTAGAGGACACATTGAAAAGAACAGGTTTGGAAAGCCTTGATCTGATCCAGCTTCATTGCCCACCAACCGAAGTGTATTATCGTCCGGAAATATTTGAGCGATTTGAAAAATTAAAAGCAGAAGGAAAAATACAACACCTGGGCGTCAGTGTTGCAAAAGTCGAGGAAGCCCTCAAAGCCATAGAATATGATAATGTGACCTCGGTACAAATCATTTTTAATCTTTTCCGCCAGCGCCCGAAAGAATTATTCTTCAGGGAAGCGGCAGCAAAAAATGTTGGTATTATTGTCCGTGTTCCCCTGGCCAGTGGACTACTGACCGGAAAATTTGATTCTGCCAGCAGGTTTACAGAAGGTGATCACCGGAATTTTAACAGGCAGGGCGAAGCGTTTGACAAAGGGGAAACTTTTTCCGGGATTGATTATGAACTGGGGCTTAAAGCAGTGGATGAACTGAAAAAGGTTTTTCCCGGTATTCAAAACCTGGCCCCTCTAGCCCTTCAGTGGATCCTGGAATTTGAAGAGATTAGCTGTATTATCCCGGGTGTTTCAAAACCGGAACAACTGGATTCCAATCTTTCGGTTTATAAGATGGATAAACTTAATTCAGAACAAATCGATAAAATGAACCGGATTTACGAAAAATATATCCGGAATCAGGTTCATCATCTTTGGTAAGCAGAACTCCATCAGGAGAATTGATACATCACATACCCGGAGGGCTAATGCTCTTATTTCCCTCCGGGAAAATGATTGATTTTTTTGGTTCGGATATATTCTCTGATTCAAAATGCCGGCAAATCACATACCCGGAGGGTATGAATAATAATAGCCCCGGACGACAGAGGCTATGCGGATGCATAGCATCGTAAGTCCGGGGATTACAACGACCCGGGATCCCGCTACCCCGGAGGGGTAGAATAACATTTAATGGTAAATATTGCAAAACATATTATTAATTAAATCCCTCCGGGATTTTTATTTCCTTCGTCTAATCTACCCTGCACTTGCGTACAGGGCTATTCCTATTATTTCCCTCCGGGAAAATGATTTTTGATTTTTATATCTTTCATAGAATCTGCTCTGCACTGGCGGACTTGGCTATTGCAATTGTTTCCCGCTGGGAAAATGATTGATTTTTTTGGTTCGGATATATTCTCTGATTCAAAATGCCGGC
>CBDUPM010000023.1:0-12777 GCA_965369105.1 uncultured Bacteroidales bacterium
AAAAAACAGGCCTTACCAGGATGAATCCTCCAGATCCCTTATACGTGCATCTCTCGAATTTGTAGATTATGTAATTGTTTTTCCTGAGGACACGCCCCAGAACCTGATCGATAAAATCCAACCGGATGTATTAATCAAAGGTGGCGATTATAAGCCTGAGGAAATTGTTGGTTATGAGACGGTTAAGTCAAAAGGAGGAAAGGTTTATTGCCTCGATTTTGTGGAAGGCTATTCCAGCTCATCCATCATAAATAAATCCCTTTAATTTACTCTTCCTGGCAAATAAACTGCGTCTGAATCTCATATAAATTTTACTACCTTTATCCCACTATGGCTAAGAAAAAAAGCGTATATTTTTGTCAAAACTGTGGTGCTGAATCTGCCAAGTGGATTGGTCGGTGTCCGGCCTGTAATGAATGGAATACTTATGTGGAAGAAATCGTTACCACCAAAAAAGAAAGCCATTATCACCATATGGACAGGGAAACTCAAAAACCTTCCAGGCTTAAAGACATTGATATTCAGCTTACAACCCGTATCGATACGGGGAATTCTGAATTTAACCGGGTACTCGGAGGAGGTATGGTTCATGGCTCTCTGATATTACTGGGCGGAGAACCCGGGATTGGAAAGTCCACTATTGTCCTTCAACTGGCAATCCATATGAAAGGCATCAGAACCCTTTATATTTCAGGGGAAGAAAGCGCCCAACAGATCAGACTGAGGGCCGAGCGGCTGGGAGGATTCCAGGAAAGCGATTGTATGATTTACACAGAAACAAAACTTGAAACCATACTGAATACGGTAAATCAGGACAAACCGGAATTTATTGTCATCGATTCGATCCAGACACTCCACTCCGACCAGATTGAATCATCACCCGGAAGTGTATCACAGGTAAGGCAATGCGCAGCAGAGTTATTGAAATTCAGCAAGCAGTCCAATATTCCTGTTTTAATTATCGGGCATATTACCAAGGACGGATCCATTGCCGGGCCAAAAGTTCTGGAACACATCGTTGATACCGTCCTTCAGTTTGAAGGAGATCAGCATCATATGTACCGGATCCTCCGGGCGGTAAAAAATCGCTTCGGTTCAACCTCGGAAATTGGCGTCTATGAAATGATGGGAACAGGTTTAAAGGAAATTCATAATCCCAGCGAAATTCTCATCAGCCAAAATATGGAAAACCTGAGTGGTGTAGCTGTGTCTGCCACTATTGAAGGAATTCGCCCCTTATTAATCGAGGTTCAATCGCTGGTCAGCAACAGTGCATACCCAACCCCGCAGCGATCAACAACCGGTTTTGACCTAAGAAGGCTTAGTATGTTGCTTGCAGTATTGGAAAAAAGAGCGAACTTTAAATTACTGGCAAAAGATGTATTTTTAAATATTGCAGGGGGTATTCGGGTGGATGATCCTGCAATTGACCTGGCTGTAATTTCTGCCATTTTATCCTCAACGGTAGATATCCCTGTTTCAAAAAATCATTGTTTTTCAGGTGAAGTAGGACTTTCAGGTGAAATCAGGCCCGTTAACCGGCTGGAACAAAGAATTTCTGAAGCTGAAAAACTTGGATTCAGGGAAATGTTCCTCTCTTCTTACAGCGAAAAAGGAATAGATTTTGATAAATATAAAATAAAAATAAACTTTATTTCCAAGGTTCAACAATTGCCCAAAATGCTCTTTGGATAAAAGAAATTAAAATGGATGGTGTACCCTTATTGAAAGCTGATTACAAAGCTGAAGTTGAAATGTATCAAATTGAAAAACCCGCTATTATTTCAGGCGGAACCTATCATTTTGAAACTCAAAGTAAATTAAGTTATGAAGTTACATTTGGTAAGAAAAAGAACAATTACCTGGGTAACATATTGAACTTCAGTGTAATATCCGATGAATACGAAGATGAGTATTCTGAAACCAATAAGGGAGAAGTATATAAAATTATTTCCACCATGATAGAAATTGTCCGGATTTATCATGAAGCGCATCCCTATTCCAATTCATATGAATTTTCTGGAGAATATAAAGATAATGAGAACCCGGAAAAGGCAAGCATCCGGACCCGCTTATATGTAAGAGCTGCCGAAAGAGTTCTGGACTTCAGATATTGGGAAATAATTTCAGAAACCAATAAAGTTATTGTTCAACGTAAACCCAGGAATGACTGATCCTAAGCTTATAGTTAATAATCTCTCTGTCAGAAGTAAATCGACCGGAACAGAAATACTTAAAAATCTGTGTTTTGAACTTCCGGAAGGTCAGATTACCGGAATTGTTGGTGAATCAGGTTCAGGAAAATCAGTAACGGCACTGAGTATTATGGGACTGCTGCCTAATGCCCTGGAAATTGAAAAAGGTGAATTAATCTATTTTAACCGACAAAAACCGGAAGGTCAAAACATACTTCAAAAAGGGGAGCGTGAAAAACTCAGAGGTCAGAAAATTGCAATGATATTCCAGGAACCCATGACTTCCCTGAATCCTTCTATGTTATGTGGGCTCCAACTGGAAGAAACCTTAAAAATCCATTCTTCCCTGAATAAAAATGAAAGAAAAGATAAAATCCATAATCTCCTGAGGAAAGTAAAGCTTTTAAATCCCGGAAAAATCTATCATTCATATCCTCATCAATTATCAGGAGGTCAGAGACAAAGGATTATGATTGCTATGGCCCTTTCCAATAATCCGGATATTCTGATTGCTGATGAGCCTACTACAGCTCTTGATGTTACCGTTCAAAAGGAGATCATTTTGCTTTTAAAGGATCTAAGAGAAGAGTACAATTTAACGGTAATTTTCATAAGCCATGATTTGAGATTATTAAGTGAAATCGCCCATCATTTAATTGTTATGAGGTTCGGAAAAGTGGTTGAAAAGGGAAATGTTGAAGATATTCTTCAGAATCCAAAAGAAAATTATACCAAAGCATTGCTTGCCTGCCAGCCTAAGCCCGGAGATCGGGTAAGGAATTTACTAACAGTGGAGGATTTTGAATCGGATATAAAACCAGAAATTCATTTTAGGGAGAAAAAAATATATACAGAAATCCTGTTTTCTGTAACAAACCTTAATTTATTTTACCGCGCAACATCCTGGAGTAAAAATAAAGATTTTCAGGCTTTAAAAAATATAGGGTTCAGGGTTTTTAAAGGCGAAACTCTTGGCATCGTAGGTGAATCGGGGAGCGGAAAAACCAGTCTGGGAAAAACAATGCTCGGTCTGATTTCTTCCGGACAAGGAGATATCCTTTTCAAGGGCAGAAATCTTCAAAAAATGACCAAAAAGGAAAAGAGACGGATTCGGAAAGATATACAGGTTGTTTTCCAGGATCCATATTCCTCCTTAAACCCATTGTATAAGGTAAAACAAATACTGATGGAAGCCCGTTCCATCCACTTCCCTCGCGAAAAAAAATCAGAAAGTCTGGTGTATATTAAACAACTTATCATTCAAACCGGACTTAAAAAAGAGGACCTGGACAAATATCCGCATGAGTTTTCAGGAGGGCAAAGGCAAAGAATCAGCATCGCACGGGCACTGGCAGTGGAACCTGAATTTATTATTCTTGATGAATCAGTCTCCGCTCTTGATGTTAGCATTCAGGCCCAGGTTCTGAATCTTCTGAATAAATTAAAAAGGGAATATTCCCTGACCTACCTTTTTATTTCCCATGATCTTGCCGTAGTTAATTTTATGTCAGACCGGATTATTGTAATGAAAGATGGGGAAATTGCTGAAAGCGGTGATTCTGATGACATTTATTCAAATCCCAAATCAGAATATACAAAAACACTTATTGATTCTATTCCGGGGAAAAAATACTGGAATTAAACGGGCACCCGAACTCGATTTAAAAATCATCCTGTTCAATCCTGCTGCTGCTGCGGCTAACCCCTATCCCTTTAATAACTTCAGGGCAATTAAGATTCATATTGAAATTTACAGGTTCTTCCCAGGTATCCTCCTGTGTAATACCCAGGGTTGAATCCGCATAAACCTGTTGCATAAAATTTGCATAAATAGGTAAAGCCATATGAGACCCTGACCCCTGCCCGAGATATTTGAAACGAACGGATCTGTCCTCTGCTCCCACCCATGTTCCTACCGTGATATTCGGGGCAATTCCCATATACCATCCATCAGATTGATTTTGGGTGGTGCCGGTTTTTCCTCCCAGATCACCCTCAAACTGGTAAAACCATCTCAATCTTCCGGCAGTACCATGGTCCACAACATTTCCCAAAAGCTTGATCATGAGATAGGCGGATTCTTCAGAAATCGCTTCCAATTGTGGTGCATTAAAGTTAGATAAGACATTTCCATGTTTATCTTCAATTTTTGTAACATAAACTGGCTCGATATAAACCCCTTTATTGGAGAATGTATTATAGGCTCCAACCATCTCCTCCAGGTAAATATCCGATGTTCCGAAAATTACTGATGGAACCGCATCAATTTTACTTTTCACGCCCATTTTTTTTATTACATCAACAACTGCCTGGGGATTGAATCTTTTGACAAGCCAGGCTGATATGTAATTAACCGAATTCGCAAGGCCCCACTCCAAAGTCACAATTTTCCCTTCCATATCAAAATTTCCTGAATTCCTTGGAGTCCAGGTAGAATCATGATCAATAAAGGTAATGGGTACACAGGGCAATTCATAACAGGGAGAATATCCTTCCTGCATGGCAAGCGTGTAAAGAAAGGGCTTGATGGTTGAACCTACCTGTCTTTTACCCTGGGTCACCTGGTCATATTTAAAATATTTATAATTATGACCACCCACATATGCCTTCACATGACCGGTATTAGGTTGCATGGCCATCATTCCCGCTCTCAGGATATGCTTATAATATTTTAATGAGTCGTAAGGACTCATAAGGGTGTCTACTTCCCCGTCCCATGTAAAGACCTTCATTTCAACCGGGGTATTAAAGATTTCCAGTATGGAATCTCTCCTGACTCCCTGTGATCTTAACCTCCTGTACCTTTCTGTCCGGTTCATAGCCTGATTCATTAGCATTTTAATCGTTTCCCGGTCAAGATCATCCGAGAAAGGAGGGTTTTTCATTCTTTTTCTGTCTTCAAAAAATTCTTTTTGCAGGCTTCCTCCCAGATGTTCCCTTACCGCATTCTCTGCATATTCCTGCATTTTAAAGTTAATCGTTGTATAGATTTTCAATCCATCGGTGTAAATATTGTAGGGAATATCTCCGGGTTTCAGGTTTTTATTAGCCCATCCATAAAGCGGATTTGATATCCACTCAAGAGAATCTTCTATAAACCGGTCTAGTGAATAATAGTTTTCCCTGAGCGGCAACTCAGCCTTTAAGGTGTTTGCGAGGAATGTTCTGAAATGATTACCCAATCCTGATGTATGACTCTGTGAATAATAACCTGAATTTATGGGCAAGTTCTTTATGGAATCCGCAATTTCTTCTTCAAGAAATCCATACTTCAACATCTGGTTGATAACAATATTTCTTCTTCTCAGGGAATTTTCCGGATTTCGGTTTGGGTTAAAAGTAGTTGGAGCTTGCAACATCCCGGTTAAAACAGCCGCCTCCTCCACTTTCAGACTATCCGGGGTGGTATTGAAAAATACCTGGGATGCCGATTGTATTCCAAAAGCATCGTGCTGAAATTCAACCGTATTTAAATACATTGTCAGAATTTCAGATTTGGTATATTGTTTTTCCAGCCGGACCGCTGTCACCCATTCTGAAAATTTAAACATAAAAAGCTCAAATCTTCTTCCAATCGAAGAATTGCTTGTGAAATTTCTTGTTTTATAAAGATTCTTGGCTAGCTGTTGGGTTAAGGTACTTCCCCCTCCGGTATTCTGACCTCCCAGTATGGTCCGGAATATTACCCTTGCCAGCCCTCTTGCGTCTATCCCTGAATGCCTTTCAAACCTAATGTCTTCAGTAGCTACGAGAGCATTCACCATATTTGGGGAAAGATCCTCATAATCAACAAAGGTTCTGTTCTCAAGGTAGTATCTTCCTAAAACGGCACTGTCCTCAGTAAAAATTAATGATGCGAGGTTATTTTGCGGGTTTTCCAGTTCATCAAATGATGGAATATATCCCAATTTCCCCTTGCCAATCAATATAAATATTAAAAATACCATGACTACAGGAGTAATAAAAACTAGCCATAATATTCTGAGGTATAACTTTTTACGATCAATTGATTTAGTCATTATCTAAGATGGTTTGGAGCAAAAATAACAATTATTTTCTTGCAAAATTTGATCAGTGTGGTTGTTTTAATTTACTTTGCACCTTTAAATAATTAAGCTGAAGGGCATTGTTTTATGAAGGAAGAAAATCTTGTAATCGTTGAATCGCCTGCAAAAGCGAAAACAATAGAGAAGTTTCTTGGTAAAGATTTTTTGGTAAAATCCAGTTATGGTCATATCAGAGATTTAGCTAAGAAAAACCTTGGAATTAATATTGATAACAACTATAAACCTGAATATATTGTTCCCGCAGACAAGAAAAAGGTGGTGGATGAGTTAAAGAAACTGGCGAAATCGGCAAGTATGGTTTGGCTGGCGTCTGATGAGGACCGTGAAGGAGAGGCCATTGCATGGCATTTATTCGAAGTTTTAAAATTAGAACCTGAAAAAACCAGGCGGATTGTTTTTCATGAAATAACCAAAGAGGCTATTTTAAAAGCTGTTGAGAGTCCGAGATTTATTGATTACAACCTGGTAAATGCACAGCAAGCTAGGAGAGTCCTTGACAGGCTGGTTGGATTTGAAATTTCACCCATACTATGGAGAAAAATTAAGCCATCCCTTTCTGCCGGCCGTGTGCAGTCTGTTGCCGTTAAATTAATCGTAGAAAGAGAAAGAGAAATAAATCTCTTTGAACCCTCCTCTGCTTTTCGGGTTTCAGCCACTTTTTCAATTCCCGGGAATGATAAAAACGCAATAAGCCTGAATGCCGAACTGGACAAAAGGATTCAATCCGAAAAAGAAGTGATTCACCTCCTTGAAAAAATATCAGGTGCTGATTTTAATGTACTTGACGTTCAGAAAAAACCGGCTAAAAAATCACCCGCACCTCCATTTACAACCTCCACCCTGCAGCAGGAGGCAAGCCGTAAATTAAGTTTTTCAGTTGGCCAAACCATGGCAGTAGCTCAACGTTTATACGAGGCAGGGAAAATCACCTATATGAGAACTGATTCGGTGAATCTTTCAAATTCAGCTGTTTCTGCTGCTGCAAAAGAAATTACTTCCAGTTTTGGTGAGAAATATCTGAAGACCCGGAAATTTTCGACCAAATCAAAAGGAGCCCAGGAAGCACACGAGGCCATTCGACCCAGTTATATGGACCAGTCGACGGCCGGTAATTCAACCCAGGAAAAACGCTTATACGAATTAATCTGGAAACGGACCATTGCTTCTCAAATGAGTGATGCGGCCCTGGAAAAAACCACTATTCGTATTAAAAACAATAAATCCGAAGAATTATTTATTGCCACAGGGGAAGTCCTTAAATTCGACGGATTCCTTAAAGTATATATGGAATCTTCCGATACTAATGATGAAGAAAGTGAGACGAAAGGTTTACTTCCTCCCGTTACAAAGGGAAATAGTCTTGATTTAAAGGAAATTCTTGCCCGCCAAAAATTTACCAATAGTCCACCACGCTATACAGAGGCATCCCTGGTTAAGAAACTGGAAGAATTGGGTATCGGCCGTCCTTCCACATATGCCCCTACTATTTCTACCATACAACAAAGAGGATATGTTGTAAAAGAAGACCGGGAGGGATTTGTCAGGGATGTAGTTGAAGTGAGTCTTAAAAATGGGAAAATATCATCTGCAACCAAAAAGGAAAACTATGGATTAGAGAAGTCAAAGATTTTCCCAACCGATATTGGCTCAATAGTAAATGATTTTCTTGAACAACATTTCAGGAATATAATGGATTACAATTTTACCGCTTCTGTTGAAAGAGAATTTGATAATATTGCCGATGGAGAAAAGGTATGGACCGAAATGATAGATCATTTCTACAAGCCTTTTCATGATGTTGTAAATGAAACGGCAGAGGTTTCAGAAAAAGCGAAAGGGGAAAAACTTCTGGGTACGGATCCGGTTTCAGGTAAACCTGTCCTAGTAAAAATAGGGCGGTATGGACCTATTGCTCAGATTGGAGAAGCAACAGACGAAGAAAAGCCTAAATTTGCGTCTTTGTTAAAAGGTCAAAGCATTGAAACCATAAATCTTGAACAAGCCCTGGAGTTATTTAAATTACCCAGACCGGTGGGTGAATTTGAAGGCAAGGAAGTGACGATTGGCGTAGGCAGGTTTGGCCCTTATGTGAAACATAACAATAAGTTTGTTTCTCTTAAAAAAGGAGTTGACGATCCTATGACTGTTAGCCTGGAAAGAGCCATTGAATTAATTGATGAGAAAAGATTGCAGGAAAAAAACAGAGTAATTCAAAAGTTTAAGGAAATGCCGGGTTTAGAAATCCTCAACGGGAGGTATGGACCTTACATTGCCTATGAAAAGAAAAATTACAAAATACCGAAAGGCAAAAAACCCGAGGAACTAAGTCTGGAGGATTGCAAAGAGATTATGGCAAAGGCTCCAAAAAAGAAAAAATAAATGGATCTAAACCTGTATTTTAATCCGGTAAGCATTGAGCGGTCAGATTTTCCGCTCGTTGAAGAAAAAAACTCTTTCAGTCGTTCCATCCGGATAAATACACCCGACACTCCCATATCAAATCTTGAAGATTATAATATTGCAATAATGGGGGTTTGTGAAGACAGGAATGCCTATGTTAAGGGATCTGCTGCTTCACCGGACATTATCAGGCAAAATTTATATCAGCTGGCAAAAATTGACAGAAAAATAAAGCTCATAGACCTGGGCAATCTGAAAATTACTGAGAATATTAAAGACAGTTATTTTGCCCTGCGGGATATTATTCTTGAGCTTGAAGAGAAAAAGATTACCCTGCTTGTTTTAGGAGGCAGCCAGGATCTTTCCGTGGGAATGGCAATGTCGCTAGAGGGAAAAAAAGGCTTTCATTCAATTACCAGCATTGATTCTAAACTTGATTTTGGATTTGGAAAACAAGCTTTAAATTCCAGGAATTATCTGGATACTATCCTGAATCAAAAAAATTCTTCAAAAATTACCATTACCAATCTGGGTCATCAAATTTATTTTACTCCGAATAATTTATTTGATAAATTTGAAAAAGCCGGTCATCACTCCTTACGGCTAGGGAATGTGAGGGAAAATCTTCAGCAGGTTGAACCCTATTTCAGAGATTCCGATTTGTTGTTTATTGATATCAGCAGTGTCCGGCAATCAGATTCACCGGGAGCCTCAGGTGCAACACCCAATGGATTTTTTGGACATGAATTTTGCCAGCTCTGCAGATATGCCGGAGCATCGCCCAATATGAAAGCGGTTCTTTTCAGCGAATTACTTGTGGAAAAGGATCCGGATAAAATGACCTCTCACCTGATTGCCCAGGCCATCTGGTATTTTATTGATGGTATGCTGATTCGAAAATCAGAATCCCCACAGGAGAAAGGCAGTAAAAAGTTCATTGTCAGTAGTTCTGCAGCAGATCAAAATCTCGTTTTTTTCAAATCTAATCAAACAGACCGCTGGTGGATGGAAATTCCGGTTAAAAATCCGGAAACAGGGAAAAATCATCTGATTGCCTGCTCCTATCAGGATTACCTGAGAGCCTGCACGAACGATATCCCGGATAAATGGTGGCGGTTTATGAGAAGGTTTTCCTGAGGAAGGGGCATCGCGGTCTCGTGATTTGAACCCGGATCCCGAAACAAAAGTACACACAGCCAGCAGCCAATAAGCACTCAGTACCCGGCAATCGACAACGATCATCTTAAATCCAACATCTTAATAAATATTATTGTTCAGCCCGTTTTTGTATAATCCAATTGATTATATTTGAAAACGAATTTTCTGTTTATCTGAAAATATAGAAAGTAATTAACAATAAACTGTTCATAAAATTTGTTACATAAGAAGATTTTTACTTATTTTAAATTTTCGCAAAAACTCTGAATTACACAGCTGATGCGAATAATATGAAAATGAAGCTTAGATTTGTTTTACTAAATATACTGGCCCTAATTTTAAGTTCTGTTGTGTATGGACAACAAGATCCGGTTTTCAGCCAACAAAGGTCTGTTACCACTTCTTTTAATCCGGCAGCTGCAGGAAGTAATGAAAGGGTATGTTTAAATCTTGCGCACCGGGAACAATGGGTTGGTTTTGATGGGGCTCCGTCTTCTTCTTATTTTAGTGCTGATGGAGCTTTCAGTTTTTTTGGTGTTGAGCATGGAGTAGGATTATCTATTCTGAATGATGCTGCGGGTTTTAACTCAGATCTGGGAATCAGTTTAAATTATGCCTATAGAATTGACCTGGGGAATGGAAAATTAGGGATTGGTATGAATTTGGGGGTAATTAATAAAGCCCTTGATCCGGAATGGATCACACCTGACGGATTGGGAGACATTCAGGGCGACCAGCATATCCCTCAGAATAAGGAAAGTAGGGTCGGTTTTGACATGGGTCTGGGAATTTTTTACCGTTCTGAGGATCTTTTTTTGGGAATTTCCACAACCCATTTGAATCAGGCACGTATACAGTATGAAAATGCAAGTCCTTATTTAGTTCGCCATTATTACGTAACAGGCGGCTATAACCTTCAACTGGCTAATCCCATGTTTGAGATTATGCCAAGTTTTGTCCTTAATTCGGATGGAAAAGCGAATCAGCTTTACCTAAACACCAATGTAAGGTACAATAAAAGGTTTTGGGGCGGCGTTTCATACAGAGCCGGAGATGCGATAATAGCTATTGCCGGTCTGGAGTTATTTAACGGGGTTCGGATTGGGTATTCCTATGATATTACTGTTTCAAAGATCAGTAAATATAGCAGTGGAACTCATGAATTTACGGTAGGGTATTGTTTTGATTTAAGCCTGGACAAAACCCCGCAGAAATATAAGAGCATTAGATTTTTATAATAAAATAATGTATTTTTAATAAGTTTTTTATTTATTTTACCTTTGCAAAGATTGTTTTACTGCAAATAATAACCAGAAGAATATGAAAAAGTTATTTTCCTTGCTGAGTGTGTTGGTCATTTTAAGCAGCTGCTCTGACTACAACAACGGGGAACTCGTAGGAGTACAGGGGCGAAAAGCTTATACTGAACCAGATCCTTATGGGATGGTTTTCATCCCTGCAGGAAGTTTTGTAACGGGTCCGAGTGATCAGGAGATTACTTTCGCTCAAAATAATTCCTCCAAAACGGTGACCGTTGATGCATTCTGGATGGATGAAACAGAAATCACAAATAATGAATACCGTCAGTTCGTGCATTGGGTGAAAGACTCATTGTTAAGACAAGCACTGGTTGATGATCAAATTGATGACTATATTCTTAAGGACAGGGAAGACAATCCCATTATGATGATGAAGAATGGTCAGGAATCCCCGAGAATCAACTGGGATACTGAAATCGAATATAATGATGAAAATGGCGATGTTCAGGCAGCGATAGAAAGAATTGGCCTTTATTATACAGGTGATGCCCAATTTTTCGGAAGAAAAGAAGTAGCGGTTGAAAAGCTCATTTATTCTTATTACTGGATAGATCTTCAACAAGCTGCAAAAAGAAGAAATCGTTTCAATCATACCACCAAAGAATATGAAGGAACAGTAACGAATCCTGACGGAACAACATCCCCTGTGGAAGGAAGACAATCCTTCGTATTTAAAAATGAAATCCCGGTTTATCCTGATACACTTGTATGGATTGCAGACTTTACCTATTCCTTCAATGAGCCCTATGCAAACCTGTATTTCTGGCACCCATCATACGATAATTATCCTGTTGTGGGTATTAACTGGAACCAGGCAAACTCTTTCTGCATCTGGAGAACCCAGTTTCTGAATGCTGCACTTGCAAGCCAGGGACAACCTTTTGTACAGGATTACAGGCTACCAAGCGGAGGTGAATGGGAATATGCCGCAAGAGGAAATCTGGATCAGAGTATGTACCCCTGGGGTGGACCCTACACCCGTAATTTACTGGGATGTTTCGTAGCTAACTTTAAACCTCTAAGAGGTAATTATATTGATGATGGAAGCCTGATTCCTTCCAGAGTGGGAACCTATGCCCCTAATGAATACGGCCTTTATGATATGGCAGGGAATGTTGCAGAATGGACTTCCAGCGCCTATGATGAATCATCTTTTATGTTTTCACATAATATGAATCCTGACTATAAATACAATGCAAAACCAGATGACCCACCGGTAATGAAAAGAAAGGTTATTCGGGGAGGTTCATGGAAAGATGTTGCTTATTTTATGCAGGTTAGTGTAAGTGATTATGAATACCAGGATACAGCAAAATCCTATATTGGATTCAGATGTGTCAGGTCTTACCTTGGAACTAAATAAATAAAAACCCTATACTATGAATATTACTGAAATTGTTCAGAGTTCCGGATGGAAAAATTTTATGGCAAAGCTGTACGGTATTGGTGCAGCAGTTGTAATTATTGGTGCTTTATTTAAAATTATGCACTGGCCAGGTGCTTCTCTAATGATTACCCTTGGTCTTGGAACGGAAGCCGTTATCTTCTTCTTTTCAGCATTCGAACCCTTGCATGAGGAACTTGACTGGACATTGGTTTATCCTGAATTAGCAGGAATGTCAGATCCCGACGAGATTG
>CBDUPM010000024.1:0-12732 GCA_965369105.1 uncultured Bacteroidales bacterium
CATCTTCATTTGTCAGTTCGGCAAGAGCCCTGACAGCAGCAATTTTCATTTCTTCATTGATGGAGGTAGCCCTGACATCGAGAGCACCCCTGAAAATAAATGGAAAACCAAGTACATTGTTAATCTGGTTGGGATGATCAGATCTCCCCGTAGCAAAAATAATGTCTTCCCGGGTTTTAATTGCCTTGTCGTAAGCAATTTCCGGATTAGGATTTGCCATGGCAAAAACGATGGGATCTTTTGCCATGGTTTTCAACATTTCCTCTTTCAGAACATCTGCTATACTTAATCCCAGGAAAACATCTGCATCTTTGACTGCATCTGCCAGTGTTGAAATATTCCGGTCCGTGGCAAATTCTTTTTTGTATTTATTCAGGTCAGTTCTGTTTTTATGAATGACTCCTTTGCTATCGACCATCACAATATTTTTCTTTTTCACCCCGAGGCTGACATAAAGCCTGGCACAGGAAACAGCAGAAGCCCCGGCACCATTTACGGTCACTTTTACTTCAGATATTTTTTTACCGTTAAGCTCCAATGCGTTTAATAATCCTGCAGCTGAAATTATGGCTGTACCATGCTGATCATCATGAAAAACCGGAATATCCAGTTCCTTTTTCAGAGTTTCTTCGATCTCAAAACATTCAGGAGCTTTAATATCTTCAAGATTTATGCCTCCAAATGTCGGGGAAATGGCTTTTACCACTTCAATAAACTCGGCTACATTTTTCCTGTCAACTTCAATATCAAAGACATCCACATCCGCAAAAATTTTAAACAACAATCCCTTCCCTTCCATTACAGGTTTACCTGCAAGAGCTCCTATATCTCCCAGTCCGAGTACAGCTGTTCCGTTTGAAACAACTGCAACCAGGTTTCCTTTAGCCGTATATCTGAATGCATTTTCTGAATCCTTTTCTATTTCGAGGCAAGGTTCTGCCACACCCGGCGAATACGCCAGTGAGAGATCCAGTTGGGTAGCATGAGGTTTGGTGGGTATGACTTCGATTTTACCCGGTCTTCCCATGGAATGATATTCCAGGGCATCTTTTGCAATATTTTTTCCCATAGCTTTATTAGGTTTTTAGGTCTTTTGATTATTATGCAAATTTATGAAGACTATTATCAGATTATCCTCACAATGATTTAAAACAGTATGTTTGTGAGCAGAGCCAGTGGGCTGATTTCTTAAAATGCAATTGTGCTGAATGGCTAAATGAAGAGTCCACAGCAGCAAATAGGTGTCTTTGTGGCCTTTCCTCCTTTAAAAACTTACTCTCCCGGCTGCTCACGCGTACTTTCCACTTCTTTTGGGAGTCCGGCAGGTAATGGATTTTTGTTTACTTCATCAAATTGAATCCTGTTTTTAAATATATCTACCGCGGTATAAATTGCGTTTAGAAAGGATTCATGATTTGCTTCATTTTTACCGGCAAGATCATAGGCGGTTCCGTGAGCCGGAGAGGTACGGATAACCGGCAGACCTGCAGTGAAATTTACTCCCTGCTCAGGAACAAGTGTTTTAAACGGGGTCAGTCCCTGATCGTGATACATGGCCAGTATTCCGTCAAAATGTTTAAAATTTCCTGAACCAAAGAAACCGTCAGCCGGGTAAGGCCCCTTTGCTATTATTTTTTCTTCGTTGGCCTTGTTAATAGCCGGGATGATTATATCGTTTTCTTCAGATCCGAGTAGTCCGTTATCTCCGGCATGCGGATTTAACCCTAAAACAGCAATTTTAGGTTTTCGTATACCGAAATCCCTTACCAGGGAATGATTCATAATTTTTATTTTATCATAAATCATTTCTTCAGTGATGAATTTTGAAAGCTGGGAAACCGGAATATGACCGGCCACGACACCAACTTTAAGTAAATCGCTTACCATCAACATAAGAACCTCATCAGATTTGAAAATATATTGAAGGTATTCGGTATGACCACTAAACTGGAACTCATTGGACTGAATATTTTGTTTATTGATAGGACCTGTAATAAGAGCGTGAATCTTTTTTTCACTCAGGTCTTTTACGCCTGCTTCCAGGGCCAGTCTTGCAGCTTCTCCTGCCTCCGGAGTTGATTTTCCAAGTTCAACACGGATATTTTCATCAATGCAATTAATAATGTTTGGTCTTTTAAAGTGATGATCCTCAACCTTATTAATGGAATTTAAACTGAAATTGTCAATATCAAGGGCTTTTCTATGGTAAGCGGCAACCTTGGGAGATCCATAAATAACAGGTGTACAAAGTTCCGTTATTCTTGAATCCATGAGTGATTTTATAATTACTTCATACCCAATTCCGTTAATATCCCCCTGGGTGATGCCTATGATTATTTTTTCCATTTTGTGATTCTAATATGGGAATTATTTGGTCAGACCTGAAAGATAATGATAAAGTAGGCGCACTCCAACTCCACTTCCTCCTTTTGTCCGGTATGCTTCTTCTTTTTTCAGGAATGAAGGTCCTGCAATATCTAAATGAATGTATGGATAATCGGTAAAATGTTCGAGAAATTTCCCTGCGGTAATGGCACCTGCCACGCGGCCTCCGATATTTTTTAAATCTGCAATATCAGATTTCATCATCTCGCCGTATTCATCCCAGAACGGAAATTCAGCAATTCTTTCATAAACCGCATATCCCGATTCAACAAGAGATGCCATTATTTTTCCGGGAGCATTTCCCATTCCCACCAATCCTTCCGTTCCTATTGCCGCCCATGCAGCACCTGTAAGTGTGGCGAGGTCAATCACCAGTTCAGGATCATATTGTTTTGCATAGGCAAGTGCATCAGCAAGAATCATCCGTCCCTCTGCATCTGTATTCAAAACTTCAACACTTGTCCCGTCATACATTTTTACTACATCGCCCGGCACATAAGCATTTCCATCCGGACGATTATCCGTTGCAGGAATAAGTCCGATAATATGAACATTCAATTTATTACTTGCAACTGCATAAAAGATTCCGGCAACAGCTGCGGCCCCTGCCATATCGCTTTTCATATAATCCATTGAGTCAGCTGTAGGTTTCAGGCTTAATCCCCCGGTATCATAAACAACTCCTTTACCTACCAGCACGATGGGTTTTTTGTTTACCGGTTTTGCGGGTTTATATTCCAGGATATTAAATGTTGGGGGATCAATACTTCCTTTATTGACAGCAAGTAGTCCGCCCATTTTTAGTGCTTCAATTTTCTTTTTTGTGAGTACTTCAATCTTAAACCCGGCCTCATCTGCCATTTGTTCAAGCTCAACAGACAGCTGTGGGGCAGTCAGATAGGAAAGGGGTTCATTAACCAGGTCCCGGGTTTTATATACTGCCCTTACCAGGGTTTCAAGCTCTGTAAACTGCTTACTGTTTAAACCGGAGCCAAAAACTGAGATGTTTTTCAGGCTGTATTCTTTTTTATCTTTTTCTTTAAAGTATTTCAGGAACTGATAATGGGATAAGGCTATCCCTTCTGCAAGTGCCTGAATATGGTCACTATCACAATCAACCTGAACAATTACAATGGAAGATACTTTATGTTTTTTAAAACTGGTCCGGTAAGAAGCTCCGTTTTTCCTTAATTTCTCGATACTGGCAATCCGGTCTTTTTTAGCCTCTTTCTCAATAATGTTTACATAAACCATTCTGCTAAACTGGTTTATCAAAATCTGTTTGTCATCATCTTTTATCCTTTTCTTCAGATATTTTTTTTCTTCTTCCGTATGAAGATATTTATTGAAATCACTGTTTTTATATCCAAGTAAAAGGAGATTATCTGCAGGTTTTAACTTAGAGCTTGTGCTTATTTTCATGGCATAAATTTAAAAAAAACAAAGATAGAAAAAAGAATGATGCCGGAAGTCCGATGGAATAGAAATGATTAAATGGAAACTCCCTGAATTTTCTTTTAGATAAAGCCAGATATTTATTCCATGAGCATTCAAAGACAAAAATCGCCTGTCCAAATTCATCATATGCAATTGCCTCTTAAATGAAACTTCCTAACTTTACCACCAGTTGAATTAAATGTTGAATGGATATCGCAGATAAAATATTAAATGATGTAAACCTGGAATTTGGGGAGGCTTTGGATTTGTATACCAAATCCGGAACGGCATATTTAATGTACCTGGGCAACGAGGTCAGGAAGAAAAAGAATCCCGGGAATAAAGCAGGCTGGATAATCGACAGAAATGTGAACATTACCAATGTTTGCACTTCAAGGTGTAAATTCTGTAATTTTCACCGGACTCCCAAATCTGGTGAGGCCTATATCACCACCATGGATGAATACCGGACCAAAATTAAAGAGCTTTATGAACTGGGAGGAGACCAGCTTTTACTTCAGGGTGGGATGCATCCGGATCTCAGGTTGGATTTTTACACCGGCCTTTTCTCAAGCTTAAAAAATGAATTTCCGGACCTGAAATTGCATGCACTGGGGCCACCCGAAATTCATGACCTGGCAAAAAAGGAAAATGTTGGATACGATGTGGTTTTGAAAGCTTTGCTGGATGCCGGGATGGATAGTCTGCCAGGGGCCGGGGCCGAGATTCTTTGCGATGAGGTAAGACAAAAGATATCAGCAGCCAAAGCGGGCAGTGAGGAATGGCTTGAGGTTATGCGAATTGCCCATCAGTTAAATATACCTACATCAGCCACTATGATGTATGGACATATTGAAAGTCTTGAGAACAGATTGGAACATCTTTTTCGTCTCAGAGATCTCCAGGCAATAAAACCTGCCGGAAGTTATGGCTTTATAAACTTTGTTCCCTGGCCTTTCCAGGCAAAAGAAACCCGGTTAAAAAAACAATACCCGGGCAGTTATTTCCATTCAGCAGAAGAATACCTGCGGTTGATTGCTGTCAGCCGGATTATTCTTCATAATATCCGGCACATCCAGGCTTCCTGGTTAACAGTGGGTCTTCCAACAGCACAAATTGCCCTGCATGGGGGCGCGGATGACCTGGGTTCCATAATGATCGAAGAGAATGTGGTTTCTGCAGCGGGTGCTTCGTTTAGGGCAAATTCAGAAGAAATTCAAAAAGTCATTGTGGAGGCAGGATTTGAACCGGCAAGAAGAAATCAAAAGTATGAGTATTTATAGGAATTGAATACGTACTCCAGGGGTTAAGGGATCATCCTGTCATCATCACTCTCCTTCGACAGATTTTTAAAGTAATGCCGGGTAAGGACTTTCAGGAACTCTCTTTCAAGTATCATTTCACTTATCCATTCATGTTCCCTGAAAATCTCGATATCAGGATTTTTTATTTTTTTCTCGTCTATATCAATCTGGTAAAGAAGAGCAGATAATTTTTCGGGCATTCTCTCCATCAGTTCAGAAACAAATATTTTTAATTGATCAAACAGCTCATCATAAGCATAGTTTATATCCCCGGGAAAGGATATCTCCATGCCAAAACTTGCAAAATCTTTTATTACCTGTTCGGCTGTTTCCTTAACAATTTGCTCGTTAAGGCGGGACTTTTCAATTTCTTCTTTACTAATCAGACTTTTGGTCATGAACTTAAAAATTCCAATGAATATATAATCGTTTCCAGCTGACGCATCATGTTTCTTTTTTTATTATTCGGATTGTAAACATAGCCTTCAACCACAACAACTTTATTTCTTTTGGTATCCAAAACACTGTGACTAATGAATGGACCTCCCATATAACCATTATGCAATTCCCACCAGCCCCTTACTTCAACAATTTCCATTCCGTTCTTTTTGATATCATAGGAAAGCGGAGGGAAAAGGGGTGCAGTGGTTAAATAAGAATCGAGCCGTGTGCCCACGGTATATTGTTTAAGAAATGCATTCCTTCTTTTAATGATATTATTGGTTTCAAAATCTTTTTCTCCCTTATAATCGTACTGGTAAACAAAAACCACCTGGCTGGTTTTGGGGGTTTCGATTGAAATTGAAGCAAATTCATCATTCCCGAAATCAATATTGTATCCCCTGGGGATAGCAAGACTTACATTGAATTTTGCGACTAAATTTCTGATTTCCTGATCCTTACTTTCTGCATATATATCCTGAAGCCTTTTCCTGTCATAAATCAAAATATTTTGCAGCATAGTCTCACTTTCTTTTTTCAGAAGTTCTTCAAGATCATAGCTGTTTTTGGCTTCCATACGAATGACCAACTGGGGTTTTGCCCAGAGATTTTCTCCATATCTTATGCTCGATTTTTCAATATTGTCTTCCACGTTTACCTGTATGATTGTCCTGTGCATTCTAAACAGGTCATCAAATGCCCCGGAGGTAATACGGGTTATGTCAAACAAAGGTTCAGCCTGCGTAAGTGCCGGATATTCCTGCTCCAGGGTTTGTCTTAATAATTCACCCGAGTTGTTTTTCCAGTGAAAATTATCCATAACCACCAGGACCTCTCCTGCAGCACCTGCAATATTGGGAAGGGCAATATTCCTGGCACTGGTTTTTGCTTTTTTCTTTTTCACATTTTGTCCAGGTTCCTTTTCCTTACAGGAAGTCAGGGAAAGAGCCAGGAACATAAGAAGGGCAGGAAGAATATATTTTTTCATTTTACAAAAATTAAAATTTCAAAGCAGTGTATTTTAATAACGCAGCAAATATGCCGCAAATTTTGTGCCTAGGTTTAAATATCAAAATGATATTCAGCGTTATTAAATAAATATATGATGGCGACCAGTGCCGGAAGATACTTTTGAGCCGGTCGGGTAAGGTAAGGATAAAGCTCAAAATAGTTGTCTTTCTGATTCACCTGTTTTTGTGCATTCCTTATGGTTGTGGGTCCTGAAACATAGGCTAGCAGGGAAAGATGCCAGTTATTAAAGCTGGAATTCAGGTATGTCAGGTATTTACAGGCTGCTATAGTCGATAATTCAGGATTTGTTCTTTCATCCACATTCTCGTCTATTTTTAATCCGAAGGAGCTCCCGGTAGGCTCTTTAAACTGCCAGAGTCCGACAGCCAGGGAAGGAGAAACAGCATGGGGAGAAAGTCCCGATTCCAGAACGGGTAAATATTTTATTTCAGGGGGAATCTGATAGCTTGAAAGGTATCTCTCAAATATAGGAAAATACAGATCAGCTCTTTTTAAATATTGAATAAAGATTTCATGTCTCTCGGTTAGAAACAGATTAATATAGTTTTCAACTTCCTCATCAAAAAAAAGTTCCAGTTCCGTATTCTGATTGAGCATAGCAATCTGTACTTCGTAAAACAGGGAAGGGTAAGTTATGGCCTTTTTATCCTCTCTGGGTTCTTCCAGGGCAGGATGGGTAAAGTTTAGGTTTGTAAGAAATAACAAAATGCCTGTAAACCAAATATTCATTTCAAAACTTTTTACCAAAATAGTTAAGAAGAGCAGTTTTCCGGCAGGTTTTTCAGGTTTTTGATTAACAAAAAAGGCAAGATGTTAACAGGATTTTCAATGGAATTATCGAATAATCATTGGATAATATAAAATTCAAAGGGTATTTTTGCTTTAGGAAATGAGTTTTATAAAATAAAAAAAAACCGCTCTTTTCGGAGCGGTTTATAGTTTAAATATATATTCCTATTTTTTTTCTGCTTTCTTATCTTCCTTATCCTCTTTATTTTCTTTATCCGGCTCATCTTCATTGGTAGTAGCCTTTTTAAATTCTTTCATTCCCTGGCCAATTCCTTTCATTAACTCAGGTATTTTTCTTCCACCAAAAAGAAGTAAAATAACCACTACAATTATAATTATTTGACCGGGGCCGATCATTCCAAGTATTATGAATAAAGATTCCATTTTCAGATTATTTAGATAGTTGAGAATGCAAAGTTAGTAATTAATTTAAAATAGAGATGGGTTCTTGTTAATTTG
This sequence comes from uncultured Bacteroidales bacterium, assembly GCA_965369105.1. Lineage (GTDB taxonomy): Bacteria > Bacteroidota > Bacteroidia > Bacteroidales > JAGLSB01. The sequence goes on from CBDUPM010000024.1 coordinate 7,848, forward strand.
GTCTAAGATTTTGGTAGAAGAAGGGTGTGGGCTGGGTGCTTGGTACCGATTGCTGGTTGCTATTGTTACTGTTGGCACTGTTGGTGCTCCGGGAACGGGACTGGAATCATGTACTCAGGTATTCACTCAATCACTTTTTTTATTGCTGGTTCAGGGATTTTGATCTTTAAGGTTTAAAGATGTGTTTGGTTTGCCAACTGCCTACTGCCAGCTGCCACTTGTTCCAGGGCCTCGTTTTTGGCATACTTGTCGGATCACCCGGCACCCAATTTACTGAATACCCTTTCTGGCTTCCGTGGTCCGTGGTCCACTGACCTTGGTTATCCCTCTATTTATCCACCTGTTCTATCGGAGCTTTATCCTTTTTCTGGAAAATTTTAAGATTGGCAATATCATTTCCATTTGCATATACCAGTAAAGTCAGGAGTATCACCATACCCACAATCTGTGCATATTCCAGGAATTTATCCCCGGGTTTACGTCCGGTAATCATTTCGTAGATAAGAAAGGTCACATGTCCGCCATCCAGTGCAGGGATAGGTAACATATTCATTATGGCAAGGATAATAGACAAAAATGCAGTCAGATTCCAAAATGCTTCCCATCTCCATTCTTTAGGGAAAATGCTTCCGATTTTGATAAATCCACCCAGGCCCTCATATGCCTTTGTTTCCGGTTTGAACAGGAGCTTAAGTTGCTTCAGGTAGGACCCAATCATTCGATTTCCCTTTTTAATCCCTGCAGGGAAAGACTGGGCCAGGGTATAGGTTTTTTCTTCCAGCTCGAAATACCTGTTTATATCGAAGTCGGCACTTACCCCAATGGTATGATCTTTTCTGACCAGAGTTTGCAGGTTAAGCGTGTCAATGTCGTTTCGCAAAACGGTTATTCGTACTTCCTCATTGCTGTAATTCTGAATCTCATCTTTAAACTCATCAAAAAAATCCGTTTTTACCCCATTTATTCCTATTAATCGATCATTTCTCCTGAGGCCACTCTGGTATGCGATAGAGTCCTTATCAGTAAAGCCATTAATATAAAAGGGCATTCTTGGAATGATAGGCAATTCTGATTTCAGGAGTTTTGCAATTGCATTGGAGGGTAATTCCAGCTCCATTTGCCTTCCTTCTCTTTCAATCTGAATGGTTTTGGCATCATTCACCACAATGTCGTGAACAATGGACAGATAATTTTCAACCTTTTCTCCGTCTACTGTCAGGATCTTGTCACCATTTCTTAATCCCAGGTTCATTCCGGTTGAATCGACCATTACCCCGTATTTCATGTTTTTAACGGGCAGATAGGTTTCTCCCCAGGTGTACAGTACCCCAACGTAGATCAAGAGGGCAAATAGGAAATTCACCAGCACTCCGCCTGTCATGATCAATAATCTTTGCCAGCTTGTTTTGGATCTGAATTCATGGGGTTCAGGGGGTTTTTTCATTTGTTCCTTATCCATTGATTCATCAATCATTCCGGATATTTTAACATATCCACCCAAAGGAAGCCAGCCAATCCCATATTCTGTTTCTCCAATTTTCTTTTTAAATAATGAGAACCAGGGATTAAAGAACAGGTAGAATTTTTCAACCCTTGTTTTGAACAATTTAGCAAAAAGAAAATGGCCCATTTCGTGAAGGATAATGAGTATGGATAAGCTAAGAAAAAATTGTCCTGCTTGAGTTAATATTGTCATAATTTATTTAATTAAACCTTTGGCTAAACTTCTTGCTTCTGCATCAGATGCACAGTAGTCTTCATAAACCGGGTTTGCAACAAATGAAGATTTTCCAAGAACATTTTCAATAATATCCGACATTTCCAGGAAGCCGGTTTTTCCTTGTAAAAAGGCATTTACAGCAATTTCATTAGCAGCGTTCATGATACACGGCCAGTTGCCCCCTTTTTTCATTACCTCAAAAGAAATTGCAAGATTACGAAATTTTTTCCAATCGGGCAGTTCAAAAGTCAAATTTGGTGTTTTTGCAAAGTTTATTCTGGGTAAATCAGATTCCAGTCTTTCCGGAAAAGCCAATGCAAAATGAATGGGCATTCTCATATCGGGTTCACCCATCTGGGCTTTAACCGACCCATCTTTAAACTGGACCATGGAATGTATAATGGACTGTGGATGGATCAGAATTTCTATTTCATCGGGTTTCAAGCCAAATAACCAATGAGCCTCGATGGCTTCCAGGCCTTTATTCATCAATGATGCGGAATCGATTGTTATTTTGTCGCCCATGCACCAGTTAGGATGTTGCAAAGCCTGTTGAGGACTGGCTTTACTCAGAAAATCCAGTGATTTATCTTTGAACGGACCTCCTGAGGCTGTAAGAATTATTTTTTCAATCCAATCCGGGTTTTCTCCCATCAGGCATTGAAAAATTGCTGAATGTTCAGAATCAACCGGGATAATACTTGCCTGGTTCCGGATGGCAAGCTTATTTATGAGCTCTCCTGCAACTACCAGGGTTTCCTTATTAGCCAGGGCAATGATTTTCCCTGCTTCTATGGCTTTAATGGTAGGCAGAAGTCCTGCATAGCCAACCATTGCGGTCAGGACAATATCAATACTTTCCAGCTGCACTGCTTCATTCAGGGAATCAATTCCGGCAAATACTTTTACAGGAAAATCAGCCAGGCTTTCTTTTACTGTTTCATATTTTTTTTCATTCCCGATGATAACAATATTGGGTACATATTTGATGGCTTGCTGAATGAGTAGTTCTGCATTGTTAAATGCGGAAAGGAGTTCAACTTCGAACCTGTCCGGATTATTGTCAATCACTTCCAGGGATTGTGTTCCTATGGATCCTGTTGATCCCAGTATTGCAATTTTTCTTACTTTCATTTGCCTAGAATACAACATAATCTTCCGGATTGAGCGCAACCCCGTTGTGCCAGATTTCAAAGTGAAGATGTGGCCCGGTGGTTAGTTCCCCACTGTTTCCGATAATAGCTATGGCATCGCCTGCTTTTACCCTGGCTCCGACGCTTTTCAAAATTTCCGCATTATGTTTATATACAGAAATCAGATTATTATGATGTTGAATCTGAATAATATGACCGGTTTCAAGGGTCCAGGTTTTCATCGTTACAGTTCCGTCGAGGGTGGCCTTTACCACCTCATTCGGGCCGGCAACAACGTCGGTACCGAAATGATTTGTCATAGGATTGAAACTGTTGGTCACCATGCCCCTGACCGGGCTAAAAAAATGAAGTTTGTCCAGTTTTACATCAAAACCGGTTGTAAAACCCACGGGGATGGAAAGTTTTTCTGTGATTTCAATATCATGTCTTAAAATTGAATCTGAGGTTGACCTGGAAATATTCAAATTTGCATTTTCAACCTGGTCTGCAACAGTAGCAATGAAATCCTCTGGTTGTTCTCCCCGGATTACAGCATTCAGGTTTTCAAAGTATTGATCCCGGTAGGCAATTTCGAGTTCAAGGGAGTCGAGACGTATTTTATTCTGGATTATATCATTTCGCATTTTCGCATCCGGGTAACCCGGGATGAGTTCCCGAATAGGAGTATATGCTATTGCTGACCAAATAATAGCTAACATGATGATTCCAACAAAACCACCTATGATGAGGAAGTTCAGCCGGGTAAGTTTCAGGCTGCCTCTTTCCTGGAAGGTGGAATCGTTCAAAAGGACAAGCCGGTATTTGTTTTTCAGCTTTTCCTTAACCGATCTTTTATCTTTTTTATCTTCGCTCATAACATAAATCCATTAATCAACGACTCTTATTTCCACAGATTCACTTTGCCATAATCCGTGTTTGGTGCATGTTGCCATTGCGGCCAGGTTCATCGATTGTTTGGGAACAATGTAAAAATCAACTTCTACCTGTGAAGCTTGGTTACCAAGCATGCCGGGAGTAAAATGAACCTCTGCAAGAAATGTTTCCCGGTTCCAGAGCTGAATATAACTAATAAAATGGTCATAATCATCCGGATGGGAATATTGTTCACCCAGAATTACCTTAACTTTAAATTTCTCATTTCTTTTTGCCGATTTCTCACATATAATTCTGGGGGTATGGCGATCAAAGTAATCTTTCCTGACCTCTTTTTCTTCTTTCGAAATATCCACGGGGGTAAAAATCCTTGGCATAGCTAAAATTTTTCCCAAAAATAGCTGATTTTTTTTGAGAATACTAAACAAAGCGCTACATTTGCAAACGCATTTGAGAAACTGAGAGCAGTTTCTATTTAAATTGAACGAAAAGTATTAAGAATATATTGCGGGGTGGAGCAGTTGGTAGCTCGTTGGGCTCATAACCCAAAGGTCATCGGTTCAAGTCCGGTCCCCGCTACTAAGGAAAAGCCTTCCGATCAGAGATCGGAGGGCTTTTTTCATTGGGGCGTCCCCGAAACTTTGTTTCGGGGGAAAGCCGCAATGAAAACAGACCGATTCCGCGAGGGACGTGCGGTAAGGCTTCTCCTTAGTAATGCCTCCCCCTGTGGACTCGCGGGCCAGACGATAGGAGGGAACGCAACACGGTCCCCGCTACTACGAAGTCAGTCAGAAATGGCTGCTTTTTTGTTATATGAATTATTATAAAAGGGTGGAGCAGTTGGCAGTCCCGGGAATAAGCAAATTTTTAATATGCATTATTCCCGAGGATCCCCGAAAAACTAAACAATTGAAAATTGTAGGGTTTTCGGGACTCGTTGGGCTGATAACCCAAAGGTCATCGGTTCAAGTCCGGTCTCCTTTACTAAAAAGCAGAGCGAGAGCGATGATCTCGACTTTTTTTATCACATTCCAACTCAACTGTTTTATAAGAAAAGCTGATATTTTAATCATTTTGGCCTTAATAGAAAATTCCTAACCTGTATGTGCCCCCTATGAATGTAAAAGATTTGTTAAAA
>CBDUPM010000025.1:0-12576 GCA_965369105.1 uncultured Bacteroidales bacterium
TGAGGATCAATGATATATCTTACCCATCCCCTTTGTCTGAATTCAGCAGAGGCCTCAAATTTCGTGGCTTTTGCAGCTGTTAATACGGCCGTGTAAATACACTCATCCTGGTAAGTTGCATCCAGTATTTTTGGATTTCCAATTACATTGCCATCCGAATCAAGGTCCATTTGAACCCTGACAATTATACGACTTGTTACTTCGCAATTTCCAACATTTGGTTTTGGGGCAGTGCCTCTGCCTTTTCTGTTCCCGAAACCATGAGTAATGCCATTTCCAAGTCCACTGCCTTCCCCATAATTCTCTGCTCCTGGTTGTCCGCCAATAACACCCTGGTTTCCATCTCCTTCAGTTACTCCCTGTGAACCTGATTCGGTTCCGACTCCCTTATTTCCGAAAGCGTCTTCCCCCATTTTCTGAAGTTTCTCAGCCTGCTTTCTTTTCTCTTCCTCTATTCGTTTTTTCTCTGCTTCAATTCTCTGTCTTTCCAGCTCTTCCTGTCTGAGTTTTTCTCTTTCAATCGCCTTTTGCTTTTCTATTTCTTTTTGGCGTATTTCTTCAGGTGTGGGCTTATTTTCCTTCACAGGAGTTTCTTCATAGTCCTGAACATCCTCCACCACTTCTTCAACTACGGGCCGTGAAACCGGCACTGAGCTTTCCTGCACGGTCTCTTCAACTGCTTCTTCTGCCTGGCTGTCTCCACCCTGTGTCGGATCGCCTGCAGGCTCAATATAGCCATAGCCGGTATCGCTGGTACCAAAATTTACCAGGATCCCTTCTTCTTCCGGTGGCGGATCAGGATAACTGAATCCGAAAAAAAGAAGCAGGAAAAGGATGAGTCCGTGAAAGACTACTGTTCCCAAAAGTCCGTTTCTGTTTACATCGGCCATATTTACATTGGGCGGGTACCCATTATTACTTTATATTTATTTCTTTTGGCTATATCAATGAATTGCATAATCTGATCCCATTCCAGGTTCTCATCCGCATTCAGGCGAATGGTAGGATTTTGTGTCTCTACCTCAGCCAGTGCAGCTCTGATTCCTGATTCCAGTTCTGAAAAGCTAACCATTTCACCGTTTATAAAGTATTCCATATTACGGCTTATAGAAACGGCAACATCAGGGGAAGCAATCGTCTGATTATTGGATTCAGGAAGGTCCACATTCTGCGTTCCCGGAACTATCAGGGTGGAGGCTATCATAAAGAATATAAGCAACAGGAAAACGATATCTGTCATTCCCGACATTGCAAAATTAATATTCCTTTTATGTCTGCTTGCAATTGCCATCAGCCTTTGTCTTTCAGTACAACTTTAATATTATTCCTGGCCGCAATATTCATAATCTTCACCGACTCTTTAACCGTTGCTTTCCGGTCGATAATGAAGGTTACTGTTGGTTCAGGAGCCCCTTTTACCCGGTTTACCAGGATGAGTTCCAGGTTTTCAAATGCAATGGCTCTGCCATCCAGAGAAACCTGTCCGTTTGGTTTTAACTCAAGGACCGGAATTTTTGCAGGTGTTGAAACGGTTTGTCCCCTTTGGGGAAACATCAGTTTCAATGCAGTGGGTGCAATAAGGGTAGAAGTAAGCATAAAGAATATCAGGAGAAGAAAGACAATATCTGTCATTCCCGACATACTATAATTAACACCTACTTTATTTTTTGACCTGATTGCCATTTTTTATTTTGCCGGTTCATTTAAAAGGTCCAGGAATTCCGTGGAACTTCCTTCTAAATTATTCACCACTTTTTCGACTTTACTTACAAGGATATTGTAGGCAAAAAAAGCAATTATACCAACGATAAGACCCGCAACCGTTGTTATCAATGCCGTGTATATCCCCTGTGAAAGCTGGGACACATCAATATTATTACCGGAACTTGACATTTCCATAAATGCCTGGACCATACCTATTACTGTTCCAAGGAAGCCAATCATCGGAGCACCCCCTGAAACCGTTGCCAGAGTGGGCAGTCCCTTTTCCAGTTTATAGATTTCCAGGCGTCCTACATTTTCGATTGCTGCATTTACATCATTCAGAGGTCTTCCTATCCGGCTGATCCCCTTTTCAATCATCCTGGCCACGGGATTATTGGTTGACTGGCATAAGCTTTTTGCGGCATCTATTTTTCCGTCCATGATATAATCACGAATCCGGTTCATAAAATTCATATCAATATTCCTGGCTTTATTAATAGCAAAATATCTTTCAAAAAAGATATATACCGCTACAATGGAAAGAAGAATAATAGGAAGCATTACCCATCCACCTTTCATGGCAAGACTTAAAAAAGTCTCTTCTGCTGTCCCGGTTGAAGTTAAATCGGTGGTTTCAGTTGTCAATACCTGAAGAATAGTCAATATATCCATAATTACTGCAATTTTGAGCGAATATATGAAAAAAACGGGATATACTTATTTGTAGTATACCCCGCTTTTAAAAAGTTAATAACAAGCTATTTTACGGTCGGTATTTAATGACCTAAAATGTAGACTTCCTGTACATAGTATACAGCTGCTCCTGCGAGATAACCTAACAAAGCCAGCAGGGATATTTTTCTTAAATACCATATGAAATCAATTTTTTCAAGACCCATGGCAGCAACTCCTGCAGCTGATCCAATAATCAGGATACTTCCTCCTGTACCGGCTGTGTATGCAAGAAATTCCCAGAAAACACCATCCTGGATAAAGTTCTGTGCATAGGCAGCTGAAGTTGGATCCAAAAGTGCAATTGTTTCAGGGTTTTCTATGGGGTACATACCCATGGCACCGGCAACCAGCGGAACATTATCGACAATGGCGGAAAGTCCCCCGATGGCAAGATCAATCAGGTAAATTGAACCCAGCTTTTCATCCAGGTAACTGGCCAGTATATTTAACTGACCGGCCGATTGTAATGCTGCTACAGCCGACAGAATTCCCAGGAAGAAAAAGACTGTTGGCATATCAATTTTTCTCAGGATGGCATGGACCTTCAGCTTATTCTTGATTTCATTATTCTTATTTTTATGAAGTAACTCTGAAGTAAGCCATAAAACTGAAAGTGAAAGTAACATACCCATATAAGGAGGAAGATGAGTTACTGTTTTGAAAACAGGGACAAACAACAATCCGCAAACACCCATAAAAAGAAGTAGTCTTCTTTCAAAGGGGGTTGCGTAAGTTTTCTCATTTTCATTAATTGCCGGTCTGGTAACATCTCCTTTTTGCGTGAATGATAAGAAAATAAGGGGTATGACCATGGTAAAAACGCTGGGCACAATTACGTGGGTTATAATGGCCCCGGTAGTAACCTGCCCACCAATCCAAAGCATAATGGTTGTCACATCTCCGATTGGAGACCATGCACCCCCGGCATTGGCTGCCAGAACAATCATACTGGCGAAGAACCAGCGGACTTTCTGATCATCTATCAGTTTTCTGAGCAAAGCGACCATTACAATGGTAGTGGTAAGGTTATCAAGCGCTGCAGACATAAAGAAAGTAAGAATGCTAAGAATCCATAAAAGTTTAACCTTTTTGGTGGTCTTTATTTTGTCTGTAATTAGTTTAAAGCCTTCATGCTGATCAATGATTTCAACAATGGTCATGGCACCGAGAAGGAAAAATAAAATTTCAGATATTTCCCCCAGGTGATGAATGATCTGGTTATGAACAATCCATTCTCTCATTAATTCCAGCCAGTGATGAGATTCTTCACCATGAGAACTGGCCAGCCCGGTGACAAATTCCTTTGCTCCGTCCGCTGTCAGACCTTCGTGGGCCATAACAAAGGATTGAAATCCCGGACTGAATCCCTGTGTAAGGATTTCAAATGCACCAAAAATAAATGCAACCCAAACCAGTGTTCCGATTGCTAAAGCAGATACAGCTTTATCGACCTTTAAAGGATGTTCCAGCGCTATAGCTGTGTAACCCAGGATAAAGATCACGACCATTGCAATAAACATATTCTATAAGATTTAGTGTTTGAATTAGGACGCCAAATATAATAAAGGATATTCAATAAAAAGAGAGAAATAAATAAAATTTGGAGAAAGAATTATGGACGGAAACATATCAAAAAGATAATATATTAATACCGGTAAACGGTTTTTTCCTTATTTTCTTTTTTCCTGAATATACGCGCAATGCTTTCCTTATACCTTTTTAACAACTCCCCGAATGAATTAAAGTCCTCCCGGAAAGAAACCCCTACACCCTGTGTATAAGGGGCTGTCTCATAATAAATATCATCATTTGCCCTGTTGAATGCTTTGAGATGCACTTTCCCGTTTTCTGTCAATTTAAAATCAAGATTAAACTCACCTACAATATTATTCGGATTTTCACCTGGCAGGCTTTGATTTTGGGTACTGACATCAAGGTTGGTGTTAATGGTTAACTTATCATTTATTAACTGGGTGCTCAGGGCCAATTCCACTTCATCCGATGAAATTTCATCTCCCGGCCGGTAGTTAAATCCTATATCAAAATCATTACTGATCTGGGAAAGCCAGTTACTTAACTGATTGGACAATAACTCACTGGTTGCCACACCGGCAGCAGAGGCTGTGCTGCCATTATATCCTGCAGCCTGACCCGGTTCTGTATAAAAACTGTTTAAAACCAATAAGGATAAAAACTGCTTGGTTTTTTCTTCTTCTGTAGTTATGCTGTTTTTAACAATATTACGGGTTTGCTGATCAGCAGTAGGTAAAACAATATCCATTCCAATCACCGGGTTCATGAGTTTATTGGTCATTTTGATATGACATTCAACAGGTATTCGTTTATTTAATTTTTCGGCATCCTGGGATCCGAAATCAGCAGCAAGAGGCTTAATGGATGTCCGGGTGGAATAGATTGCCTCCAGATCTATGGTCGCATCCCCAGGATCCCCATTCCAGACAATGGTACCACCGGGATTAACAGTAAAAGGTTTATTTATTATGTTTTGAAGGGTAAACAGGTAATCTCCTTCTTCGATTTCCAGATCTCCATAAATTTCGAATTTTCCCTCCGAGGATATGGATAATTTCAGGTCGCCCCGTCCTCGTCCCCTTAAGATATCCCCAACGGCCGGATCAAAAATTAATTGCACCTCTGCATCCGGAGTAATTTCCAGATTAAAATTCATCGTTAATCCACTGACTTTAGCCTGGTAGTATTCATCCTGAAGGTTTGATATTTCCTTGTCATGACTGCTTGAAATGAATTGAATAAAATCGGTCTCGTTGATTTCTTCTGCGCCGAACAGCGGAATATAGAAGGTTGAATTTCTTCCCGACCTGGCGGTGATCTCCATCAGAAGATTGTTTGTCGGACCTGAAAAGTTAACCACACCTCCGGCAAATACTTTTCCATAAAAGAGTTCATTGTCCTATTCCCGGGTATTCAAAAAAGAAAAGTAGTCGGAAGTAAAATTCAGATTTAAATTAAATTCTCTGAAATATTTGCTCCCGATCAATCCATTCAGTTTCCCGGAATTCCCAGATTCATCATATACTTCAAAATTGGAAAAGTATATATTGTTGGCGCTGATGTTTACTTCGTCGGTGAAGGAATAACGGGTTTGAAGATAATTAACCACAAAAGATGATTTAAAGAATTCCAGTTTACCGTTCACAATGGGTCTTTTTAAACTTCCGGCCACTTCAAGCTCTCCGAATCCAAGCCCTTTTATATCTGTCAGAATATTTTTGGTTATTGGATTTAAGGATGAAAGTTTAAGTTTATTCAATTTAATATCAAAATCAAGTGACTGATCTTCAGGGTAATAATCCCCTTCAATTTCAAAAATATCACTTCTGTCTATCCGACTTCCTGCCAGCACGTATAGTTTTTGATATTTATTATTCCAACGGGTTTTTAAAACCCCTTCACCCAGGAACTCATTGTTAAATTTAAAATCATTTATGCTTATATCAGAAAGGAAGAGAGGGGAATTGTAAGGATCCGAAAGGCTTGCATATCCGGTGGCAAATCCCTGAATAAAAAATTGCGGCTTCTGAATGAATTGATTCAGGGTTGCAATATCAAAATTATCGACTTCCACTTTTACCATATCCACTTTTTCATCTGAAACAATTCCATTGACCAGGAATTTCTGGTTTTGTGTCATAATAATTAATGAATCGAAAGTAAGGGAAGTGGAATCGATTAATATCTGGCTGCCGGGGATATCCCAGATGGTGTCATTTAAAACAAAAAAGGAGGGGAGTAATCCAATATTTACTTTTGGATTTTTAGAATTTTCATTCTTTGATAAACCGGTTAACAATTCAATACTGCCCATATTTGCCGGCGTAGAAAAATTCTCCCATCTTAAATTGGATAAAAGGGTATCCGAATAAATCCGGGAATTAAAAACTATATTTTCAAGCAGAATGTCATCGGTGATATTGATTTGGTTAGTAATCCCTGTTACCTGTGTTTCGATTGAATCGGACTCGATTATAAAGTTTATGTCTGACCATTTTTTACCCTTGAAACCAAATTCCGGAAGGGTTCCGATAATAGCCGTTTTATAATCGGATGAACTGTAATTACCTGAAAAGAAAGTGTTATTTCCAATTTGATAATCTCTTGCAAAGAATGATAAAACAGGATTAATGGATTTTAGGTGTACACTAAACTCAAATACGTTTTCGGTATCCTTTTTTATGCCTGATTCTTCCATATCCCCAAGATTGAAAAATGACGGAAGAAAGTGAGCGGTCATTTTTTTAAATGAAGCCGGTAAATTACTGATCTGGTAATCCCCGGAAAAATCTGCATCCAAAACTTCAGATTTTATACTGAGTTTAGAAGTGTCAGCGGAATTCTCTGTACTCAGTGTGAGATCATAGATCTGAAGCTGTTCATCAGATCTCTGGAAAAATGAATTTACAATCCGGATTTCCCCGTTCAGACTATCCGGATTAATACCGGTAAAATTTGAAGTGAGCAGGAAAGAGGCAAAATAGGATGGGTCTGATTTGCTGAAGTTCAGGTAATAGGGACGTAGCCGACCCACATCAGCAGTAAAATCAAAAACAGGAACAATCCCTGAGAAATCCACTTTGCCGTTGAAATCAATAAGTACATTTGGGTCACTTATATCAAAAGAGCCATCAAAAGTTTTTTCAGAAAGGAAACCGGATAAATTGATGTTTTTATAGGTATAGCCATAAAAATCAATGGAATCCACAATTCCTAAAAGGTTGGCCGATATGTCCCGGGCACTAATGGAACCATCCACCATGGCAGACATGCTCAGATTGCCTAAAAGATTCGGGTTGGGAATGATTTTTCCTATTTGCAATGCCTGGGCTTCAACACTTCCGGTAAAACTCAGGTTTCCTTTCTGATCGGGCGTTATAAGCAGATCGGTTGCAAGTTTCCCTAAATTGCTTTCCAGCACTCCGTATGTAACAAAATCATCGAAATAACCTGTAAATTTACCGCTATACCGAACGGTTCCCATTTCAGTCAATTCCTCCGGAAGGTTTAACCTTTTCTTATTCGGAAGTACGAAATTATTCAAATCCCGGCTGTGGGTCTGAAAACTTTCTATATCCGCATGCAAAAAGGTTTCCTTAATGTCAGGAAGTCCAATCAGGTTAAAACTTCCTTTTATACCAGTGTAATTCCTGAAAGCAATTAATAGTCTTTCTCCGCTGATATCATTTATTCTACCTGTAAGTAATCCGGACATTAGTAGCTTTTCATTCATTCCCTCAAAAACATTACTGAAAAAGGAAAGATCTGAAATGCTGAGATGAGATGAGCGCAGATTTATGGTAAGATTTACTTTTTCGACAAAGTGTTCAAAATCCCTGAAGCTTTCAAAGTCGAATCGGAACCTGCTTGCACTTATTTCGGAAACAGGAGTTTCAATATAAAGGTTGTTGATATTCAGGAAATTAGGATTAATCAACATTTTCCCCCTCAGGTTATTTAAGCGAAAACCAGACCTTTCGGTGAAACTGATATTGGAAAGCTGAAAACTTGTGGTATCATGATCGATGCGTAAATCCGATAATTTCGCATTAAATTCTCTCAGATCTAATTCATTAAAATTGACTGGTGAATTTTTCTCTGATTTGGAGGGAGAGGAATGCCTGTATCTTGAATCCTGAAAAGAAATTCTTTTAATTAAAAAATCAAAAGGGGAGCCCTCCCTGGGTTTGTCATTTTTCAGCTTTTCAATAATAAATTTCAGGTTATTCTGATAGGGACCCAGTTTCTTAATATGGATATCCGCTTCATTAAAGTGTATTCTCTTGATAACCAAAACTTTCCTTGAGCGGTTGAATTTATTGATAGTAAGTTTCATTTTGGAACTAAAGAGAAGAGTGTCCCCTGACTGATCTTCTATATACAGATCCTCTACCAGGAAGCGGTTGAAAAAAGTGATGGAAATATTACCTACCTCAATTCTTGTATCCAGCTTTTTTCCAAGTTCTTCTGCCAAATATTGTGTAAGTGCTGTCTGGATTTTTTTGTTTTGAAGAAATAATAATGCCGTGGATGGTATCGTAATGAATACCAAAGCAATAATAAGTAATATTTTACTGATTTTTTTAATTTCTCAATCCCTTTATTTGACAACGTAAAAAAACAAAAAATTGTTTAAACTTTTATCCGCTATTTTCCCAATAATTAGAGACTTATAAACATTAGTTTATTCAATGATTCAATTAGCTCTAAAATCATACCAAACTATGACTGTAAAAAATATTATTTATTGCTTTCTTCACCCTGCATTACATTTAATTTTTTTTAATTTTGAAGTTTCGTGAAAAATAGGGAGAAAAACTTCAACAATGGCAATTACAATTTTAGGGATTGAATCCTCCTGTGATGATACAGCTGCGGCGGTAATTCAGGATAAACGATTATTATCCAGTGAGATAGCAAATCAGGAGGTACATAAGAAGTATGGAGGTGTAGTTCCCGAATTAGCTTCCCGTGCCCATCAGCAAAATATCATACCGGTTGTGGATATAGCTCTGAAAAACGCCGGAATTGGTTTTGAAGATATAGATGCCATTGCCTTTACCCGTGGTCCCGGATTACTGGGTTCCTTACTCGTAGGAACTTCATTTACAAAGGGATTCTCACTTGCAAGGCAAATTCCTATGATTGAGGTACATCACTTGCAGGCACATATTCTGGTGCATTTCATTCTGAATGAAACAGGGAACAGCTATCCCCGTTTCCCCTTTCTTTGCCTGTTGGTATCCGGAGGGCATTCCCAGATCGTACTGGTAAAGGATTACCTGGATATGGAAATAGTGGGTCAAACTATTGATGATGCTGCGGGTGAAGCTTTTGATAAATCGGCGAAGCTTTTAAATTTACCTTATCCCGGCGGACCGCTTATTGATAAGTTGTCAAAAGAAGGAAATCCCATGGCATTTAAATTCAATAAACCCAGAATAGGTGGACTGGATTACAGTTTCAGCGGACTTAAAACTTCTTTTCTTTACTTCCTGAGGGATGCGATGCAGAAAGATGAAAACTTCATTGAGCATAATAAAAAAGACCTTGCAGCATCTCTTCAAAGGACTATTATTGAAATTTTAATGGAGAAACTGGTTAAAGCAGCCGATAAATATAAAGTGAAACAGATTGCCGTTGCCGGAGGCGTTTCAGCAAATTCAGGTTTAAGAGAAGCATTGCAAAACGAAGGTCAGGTAAGAAACTGGGATGTTTTCATTCCGCCCTTTGCATACACAACGGATAATGCTGCCATGATAGCCATAACGGGTTATTACCGGTATCTGAATAAAGAATTTTCGTCCCAGGATATTGTACCAAAGGCTCGTTTGAATTTTTAAAGTTCTTCCTGAAGCTGCAGGGATCCCTCTTCTATGATCCTGTCAAATACACTTTCCAGCTGACCATTAATTCCCCTGCAACCCTCTACCACCTCCTTGGACCAACTGAGATATGCAAGTTTCCGCTCAGGACTCCAATCAAGAGGATAATTCAGGATGTCCTTAATATTGCATATTTTATCCGCAACTTTGATAAGTTTGGCCTTGTGGGACAAGTTTGGAGCCGACTCTACCTGTTGCTCTTTGCGGATTGTGTAAGGTAAATCTTTATTATCGCTTACCTCCATAACCAGTTTACTGATTTCGGTATTAAATAATTCAGCAATTTCATCCTCTGTGGCGTCTGTGTCTTCAATTACATCGTGCAATACAGCAGCAATCAGGAGGTCATGATCATGTTCTCCACAATCTATTAAAGTATCAACCACTTTTAAGGGATGGTTGATATAGGGAACCTGGTTAAAACCTTTCCTTCTTTGATATTTGTGTTTTTCAGCTGCATAAAGAGCAGCTTTTATCAGCATCATACAATCCATGTATCGGAATTTTGTGCAAATTTAAAACAAAGCTTGTTACTTCGAAACAAAATGGTCATAATTCATCACAATTATTATTAAATTGACCAATTATTAACAGAATTATTTTGCCATAAATCAAAATGATAGTAATTTAGAAAAAAACAAAAACTTGTTAGAAAAGCGAATTATAGAATCCAGTAGAAAAACACCCTTTGTTTCTTTAGATCCTGTGGGGCTTATCAAAATAGAAGGAAGATCCATTCCGGAGGATGCCAGTCTGTTTTTTGATGATATCGTTCTGTGGATTGAAGAGTATATTAAATTACCCCGCAATAAATCGACCATTGAAATTGCTCTTGAATATTTAAATTCCGGAACATCAAAATACATCCTTCAATTATTAAAATTACTGAAAGACCATTCCAATCCAAATCATGAGCTGGAAGTTAAGTGGTTTTATGAAGAAGGCGATGATGACATCCTTGAAAGAGGGGAATATTATGCCTCCATTCTCGATATCGAAATTAATTATATCGAAACGGAGTAGAATTCCTGATACAGCGGGTATATCTGAACTATAAAAATTTCAAACGGTTGCGGTGAATACCGCAATTTTTTATAATATGAAATAATTTATGTTGTAATTCATCCTTTACATTTGTAGTAACTATTACAATAAGCTATAAACTAATTTATTCAACATGAAAAATCTTTCATATATTCAAAAACAGGCTTATCTTTTAGGTCTGTTGTTTTTTTCAATTCTTATTATGCAGGCATGTCAAATTAATAAAGATCCGGAAGCCGTCGGGGAACAAGCACTCCTTACAAGCGTTACCCATCCTGAGTGGTCGGGAAATGCGGTTATTTATGAACTGAATGTCAGGCAGTTTTCACCGGAAGGTAGCTTTAAAGCGGTAGAAAGAGATCTGGACAGGCTCAAAGATCTTGGTGTGGATATTCTATGGTTCATGCCCATCCACCCCATAGGCGAAAAAAACAGGAAAGGGGAATTAGGATCATATTATTCAGTAAAGGATTATTATGATGTTAATCCTGAGTTTGGAACTATGGATGACTTTAAATCTCTTGTCAGTTCTATTCATGAAAAAGGGATGAAAATAATAATTGACTGGGTTCCGAATCATACCGCCTGGGATAATTCACTTGCTGCTGAACATCCGGAATTTTATGAAACTACGGAAGAAGGTGAATTTATTTCTCCATTCGATTGGACCGATGTTATTCAGCTTGATTATGATAACCAGGAGTTGAGGGCCTATATGATCGAAGCACTTGAATTTTGGATTGCTGAGATCGATCTGGATGGTTACCGCTTTGATGTGGCTCATATGATTCCGGTGGATTTCTTTGATCCAATGAGAGACAGTCTTTTAGCCATAAAGGAAGTATTCCTGCTTGCAGAGGCCGATCAGCCATTTTTGCATAAAAATGCCATGAATATGAGCTATGACTGGAAATTACATCATATAATGAATGAGGTGGCAAAGGGAGCTAAAAATGTTACCGATATTAAGAAACATTTTTCTTATGTGGATACCGCATATCCCTCTAATGCGATATTAATGCAATTTACTTCCAACCATGATGAAAATTCATGGAGCGGTACAGCCTATGAAAGACTGGGAGATGCTGTTAAAACATTCGCTACCTTTAGTTTTGTCATTCCGGGTATGCCATTAATTTACAATGGACAGGAAGCATGCATAGATAAAAGACTTGAATTTTTTGTAAAGGATCCGATTGAATGGAAAGAATGTGACTTGACAGATCTCTACCGTTCGCTAATTGAACTGAAAAAATCAAACAGGGCATTGGATGCCGGGGATGAATCAAGAAACTATAAAATACTGCAAACAGAACATCCTGAAAAAATATTTGCCATTGAGAGAATGAAAGATGAAAATCTTGTCATTGGAATATTTAATTTCTCTCCGGAAAAAACAGAAATGGCTGTACCGGAGATATTAAAAACAGATGGATTAAAGAATTATTTTACGGCTGCAACCCCGGATTTTAAAGATTCTCAGACTATGATTCTTGAAGCCTGGGATTATAAGGTTTTTGTAAAGTAAATAGTGGTGTTCTTAATTAAAGAAGCTTCATTATAAGGAGTTATTAGCCGCAAAGAAGTATAGTATACCCCGGGACAGTAAGTTTATTAATTCTAATATGCCGGATTAAGGCTGTTCAGGAAGAAAAAATCCCTTCTTTGCGGTTAA
>CBDUPM010000026.1:0-12256 GCA_965369105.1 uncultured Bacteroidales bacterium
AAAATACAGGATAATAAGAATCTGATTAGAAAAATTATTTGGATTATTATGGATTATTCGGGAAAACAAAACAAAACTGAAGATTTAATATAGATCCTCGATTTCCCTGATATAGTTTTTAGACAGCTTACATTCATAAATTTCATTATTGCTCAGCTCACAAATCATTTTTTTCCGGTCTACCCGCACCAGGAAATCTGAATTAATTATGCAAGAGCGGCTGATTCGGATAAAATGCAGACCTTTTAATTCCGGCTCCACTTTTCCAAGGTTCTGACTGATAAGCATCGTCTGACCGTTGGTCATTTTAAATTCACAATAATTCCCGGCAGCTTTGATATAAACGATGTTATCCGGGTCCAATAAATTAAATCCTACCCGGTCATTGAAGCGGATTTTCTTTTTGTTGGAAAGTTTATCCAGTAGATTTTTGAAAGCGGATTCCTTATGCTCATTCAATTTTTTTCTTTTCAGGCGGGTTAAGCTTTCAGCAAGCTCATACTTATTAATTGGTTTCATCAGGTAATCAAAGGCGGCAGAGCGGATCGCTTTGATGGTGAATTCTTCATAAGCAGTAACGAAAATTATTTCCGGATAGGAATCAATCCGGTTAAGCATTTCAATTAGTTCAAATCCATCTTTTCTGGGCATCTGAATATCCAGTAATACGGCATCAGGTTTTTTATTTAAAATCACATTGAAAGCATTATCCACGCTATCAACACTTCCTATAATCTCAAAACCTTTAAGTTCGTTTATCAGGTCAGCAAGCAGAATCCTTGCATTTTCTTCGTCATCAACAATCAGGATCCGGGTATTTTTACTTAAGTCATCCATAATTTTTCGGGATTAAAAGTTTTACTCTTGTTCCAACAGGTTTCGAATTCTTATCGCATAGGTCTTCAACACTGATGGAAAAATGGACTTGATGATAAAGGTTATAACTTTGAATATATTCATCGATTATTTTTATCCCTTTGCGGGTACCGAAATTTCTGATTTTGGATGATTCCTTCCTTCCAATTCCGTTATCTTCAACTATTAACTTGATATGTTTTAGTTCTTCGTAAACTCCGATTTTCAGAAAGCAATCCTCTTTTTTATGAACCAGGCCATGCTTAACGGAATTTTCCACGAAACTCTGAAGCATCAGTTTTGGAACATAATATTCCTTGAGCATTTTATGTTCTGTTTCAAGCTCAAAATTAAATTTATCATTAAACCTGAGATTTTCCATTTTAATATAAGACTTAACAAAATCCAGTTCATTTTTTAATTTCCAATGGGTTTTTTCTGTATTTATTAAAACGGTTCTTAACATTCCTGAGAAATCTACCAGGTATTCATAGGCGGCATTGTTTTTTCCTAATTTCAGCAGTGCAGCAATATTGTTTAAAACATTGAAAGTAAAATGGGGTTGGAGCTGGTTTTGGATAGATTGAAGCTGGAGAGATGAAATTTTCAGCTGATTTATCACTTTCCGTTCACTAAAATAGTTTTGAATTATAAAGAAAAGCAAAGAAACGAGAAAAAATAATACGAAAAGGAATGAATAAATGAGGATCCGAAAGTTATATATAAAATTTCGGGAGAGTGATATTATATTCATATTGCCATCCCGATCAATTACTGCATATTCAAAATGATTCGGATCTTTATTCCCAATTAAATAAAAATTCCTCTCCATTCCCGGATCGGAATTTTCTATCATTAAACGACCGGTCAGATTAAATTTACTGTCTGTTATATTAATTTCGTTTTTATTATGAAAGAATAAAATATTTTTCTCAGAAATATAAGATCTTCTGGATGAGTAAATCATAAAATTCCCAAGGTTTTCAATAGTTCTCTTATGGTTAAAATCATTATCATATATATAATAATTCCTGAAATCTTTATGAAGTACAGGGGATTCAAGTTCATTAAAAAATGTGTTTAGAAAATCCAGACGAAAATGAAAACTATCCCTTTGACTGATAAGATTCCCCTCCAGATCATATATTTCAAGGATAGAATTATTTTGAATAAAACTATAATTAATGGCATAAATGAGATTTTTTCCATTTACCTTTTTTGGAATACAACTAATAGATCTCCGGTGGTCAGGGAATTCGATTTCTATGATTACAGAATCAAGATTATGGTTTAATCCCAGAATCCAGCTTTGGGTATCCTTATACAGAATGGTATCTTCATCAGAGAAATTTTCCAAAGAAGTTGTTCCAAAGATAAATTCCATTTTACCGTCATCATTTATATCCAGCAAATCAACCCGGTTGAAGGCGGCCCCCCAATCAGGAGATTTATCCAGCTTTTTCCTTACAGGATCATAACGATATATTTTCCTGGGTGATTTTGAGTATCCGGCCATTATCAGCATTAGAATTTCTTTATTCCCGTCGCTGTCTGTATCATAACTAAAGAACATAGCGGTACGAATATGATTCAGGCCGTTGGCTTTCGGACAGACATCGAGAAAAATATTTTGTAAAAAATGTCCTTCATCGCCCAAGGGTTCATATGCATTTAGTAATATTGAATCATTCCTGATGGTTATGGTATAAATTTCACCATAGCCGTCAGAATCAAGGTCGTCCAGCAGAAATTCGGCTTCAGGAGTCATCCATTTTCCGGGTATTTTTATGACATCAATAAAATCACGGTTTAATTCGTAAAAAGCAATTGCAGGGTAACCCATATTGTTTTTAAACAAAGCTCTTTCCAATTCATTATCTGCATCCAGGTCAATAAAACCGTTACCGACACTGCTTATTTTTACCATCTCATCCATTGATGCCTTCCAGGGGTATATCCAATTTTTATTGTATTTCAAAAAAAGACTGAAAAAAATGACGGCTAATATCAAAGAAAGGAAAAGAGTGATCCTTTTGGGTTTCTGTTGAAATATTTGCTTAAGGGCTTCAGACATGCTTGTGGACCAGTTGTGAAGTTTAAATATAATAAAAAGCAGGATTAAATTCACATCAGGAATTTTCAGATGTGTGGAGCGCCAAATGGTCTGCTGTGCGGGAATGCATTTATTCCGAATAAAAAAACAGGTTCAAAAACCGGTTAAAAGTCACTGCGCCCATCTTTAAAAGCAAATTAAAAATCTAAAATATCGTATAAGTTAAAATTTCATAATAAATTTGGGTTGCCAAATTATCCTTCCAAAAAAAATTAAATAACTGCATTATGAAAAGTCTGACCTTTCCTGTTAGTACCCTGTTTTCCACACTCTTATTTTTAATTCTTTTTACCAGCTGCCATCCGAAATCCACAGAAAAACAAAGTTTGTTGAATGGCCGGGATCTGTCCGGATGGCATGTCGATGTTCCCGCAATGGATGAAAACCCTGATACTCTGAATCCTTTTATAATACGGGATGGGATGCTGGTGAGTCTGGGCGATCCGCGGGGGCATCTGATTACAGATTCGGTTTACCAGGATTACCGTTTGGAAGTGGAATACCGGTTTGCCGGTGAGCCCGGTAATTGCGGAGTATTGGTTCATGCCAGCACTCCCAGGGCTTTGTATAAAATGTTTCCGAAATCCATGGAAGTTCAGATGCAGCATCAGGAAGCCGGAGATTTCTGGTGCATTGTAGAAGATATTACCGTTCCTGATATGATTGTCCGAAGGGGACCGAAAGAAATGTGGGGAATTACTGAAGGCAAAAACCGTAATATCAAAAATCTTAGCGATGATTCAGAGAATCCTTTGGGTGAATGGAACACCATGGTTATTGAATGTCTGGGCTCTGAAATAAAGGTTTGGGTAAACGGGGATATGGTAAATCATGGCTATGATTGCACTGCCAATAAAGGACAAATTGCCATTCAGGCAGAGGGTTCTGAGGTGGAATTCAGAAGGATTGAGATTAGCTTAATTGAAACAATTTCTGAAGATTCTTTTGAATAGTTTCTTTATAAACAAAAGAAAATTCCATTAAGAATAAGATCAGGAAGACTGGGGTAAGTAAAAATAGAAATGTATAGCGAATAAGTAAATATTTGATTGGAGAAGAAATAAAATGATACCAGATAATGAGGAAAATAAAATCTTAGAATGGAATTCATGAAAAAATTGTTTTTCATATTATTATAAAAAGTAATTTTGAATCTTTAATTATGGAAAAGAAACAATTATTAAAGCTTTCAATCACACTTTTATTCCTCTTGAGCATTTTTACAGGGGGAAATGCTTTTTTTATACCTCAGTATAATTTAGATAGTGCTTATTCCTTCCTGCCGGATAATAAAAAAAGAACCAGCAGTGAATGCATTCAATCCCTAAAAGATCTTTTAATTTTTATTGATCGGGATGAGAATGAATCCAAGAAGGAAATTCTGACGCATTCCTTTGTTCAAACTGAAAAATCATACTCAGAATACCAAACTCCCATTGTTAAATCTTCTGAATTTCACATATCTGATTTCATGCTTTTCGGATCAGATTCTTCACCCCCCAAAAAAGGACAGGACATTTAAACCCAATCCCGTAAAACTTTAGTTTCTGTATTACCGGTCTGATAATTGATATTTGAAGATGTTCTGCTGAAAATAGTCATTTTCTTATTCTGTCAATTCAATTCGGGAAAAGGCTTATCAATTTGAGTCGTTGGAAATATTTTCCACAAAACTTAAGCTTTGTAAAAATTTGTTTTACTTCTTTTTTTAAATATTTAATTATTATGGAGAACTTATCTGATAAAATGCCAGAAAATCACAAGCCAAGTTTTTTCGAGAAATATGGTATGCTGATTTTTGTGATAGGAATAATAGCTTCTATTTTTATTCTAAATTTCCTGTTGCATCTGATTCAATAATTCATAAGAAACTGAAAAGTATCCTGATTGCAATTGAGGATTTTAGTTTAAGCTTTCTCGAGGACAAATGGACTGATATATAATTTGCATCTAAAGCTTTAGGTTGAAATCTTTATATTTTTATGATATATAATCAGTTGCCTGATACAGTTACCTGTGTGAAAGGATTCTTTATTTCCCTTTGCAAGGTCTTTCTTCAAGAATTACCATGAGTTTCCCTCCTTCATTTTTATTCATGAAAACAGAATTAATTTGTTTTTATGAAAAGGAGGGAAGCTTATTTATCCTGCTCCAATTAATGGTTTTTGTTTAGAATCCTTGCAGAAATTCTTATTCATTCCATCATACATCGAATTCTAGAAGGAAAATAATTAAGATATTAATTTATCTTTATCTCCCAATGAACTCTATGGAAAAGCCAGGATTGAAAAGAAAAATTGGTGTTTGGGGACTTTCATTTAACCTGATGAACATCATGATTGGGGCAGGAATTTTTGTTTTACCTGCCATTGTTGCCGGGGGACTGGGATCAGCCGGTTTTTTAGCATATATTTTTTGTGGAATCCTTATAGGACTGGTGATGCTTTGTTTTGCGGAAATTGGAAGTATCATAACAGCGGATGGAGGAGTATATGCTTATCTAGACCGGGCTCTGGGCGATTATTTTGGTTTTAAGGCGGCCATATTGTTTTTAATTTCAGCCATTGCTGCCGATGCAGCAGTTGCCAATGCTGTAGTGGATATTCTGGATTCATTACTGGCTGTGGATTTTACCCCATTCACCCGTAGTTTATTTTTCTTTATCATATTTGGAGGCCTTGCTATTCTGAATATCAGGGGGGTTAAAGAAGGAATATCCCTTGTAAAATTAGTTACCCTGGCCAAACTTACGCCCCTGATTCTTTTTGTTTTTCTTACATCGGGTGATATTCAACTGGAATTTCTTAAAATAGATGCCATGCCATCCCTGCACAATATAGGACAGGTGTCCCTGATACTTTTTTTTGCTTTTCAGGGTGCCGAAGGAGGTTTATCGGTCAGCGGAGAGGTAATGAATCCCCAAAAAACGATTCCAAGGGCTATTTTTATAGCTATTGGAGGAGCGCTGATCCTTTATTTATTAATACAAATGAGCTCGGTGGGAGTACTGGGCCCTTCACTGGAAAATTTTAAAGAAAATCCGCTCGGAGAAGTGGCAAAGGTGGTGATTGGGCCCGCAGGACTTACTCTCATGATCATTGGTGCCGGTGTTTCCATGTTCGGGAATTTAAGCAGTGAAATTCTGAGTATGCCCAGGATGCTCTACGGGGCTGCAAAAGACAGGGTTATACCTTTTCGTGCATTGGCATCAGTTCACCCAAAATTTGCTACTCCTTATGTAGCTATAATTGTTTATTCGGGTCTCGATTTAATCTTTGCCAGCCTGGGTGGATTTAAGCAACTGGCCATACTCTCGACTTCCGTCGTTTTGCTGATATATTTTGGGATCGCTGTTTCTGTGATGAAGCTGAGACTTCAAAATAAAACGAAAGTACCGGGAAGCTTTCGAATACCCGGTGGATTTTTTGTTCCAATTGCTGCCCTGGTAGTAATAATCTGGTTTTTGTCCAGTCTGACATTGAAAGAAGTTCTTGTGGTTGCTTCCATAATCGCGGTTCTGACATTGATTTATTTTACAATTATTCTGAAATTTAAAAAATCAGGAAATGGCAGGAAAGTTTAATCATGCCATCGTCCGGATTCCCTGTGAGGAAATGATAAACGGGATTACCAGTTCCGCACTGGGGAAACCGGATTATAAGCTGGCTCTGCAGCAGCACAAAAAGTATATTGAAGTATTAAGTTCACTGGGGCTGGATGTAAGGATACTTGAGTCAGATAGTCGTTTTCCCGATTCTGTTTTTGTCGAAGATGTGGCATTGTGCACTTCAGAATTTGCAGTGATATGCTCTCCGGGTGCTAAAACCCGTAAAGGCGAGGAAGAGGATATGAACAGGGTATTGAATGAATATTTTAATCAGATTGAAAGTATTAATTTTCCCGGCAGCCTGGAGGCCGGAGATGTTATGATGGCAGGCAGGCATTTTTATATTGGAATTTCAGACCGTACGAATATGGAAGGTGCTGATCAGTTGATCGAATTTCTAACAAAATATGGATTTTCGGGTGAAAAAATTGAACTTGAAAACCTCCTTCATTTAAAAACAGGCGTTTCCTATCTGGAAAATAATACCATTCTTGCAGTTGAGGAATTCATTCATCATGGCTCGTTTAAGAAATTCAAAAAAATTGAAGTCCCCGGGGAAGAAGCTTATGCAGCCAATTCACTCTGGATAAATGACTTTGTTCTTGTTCCATCCGGTTTTCCGGAAACCAGAAAAAGAATTGAAAGATCAGGATATAAGACTATCGCCGTGGAAGTCTCAGAATTTGAAAAGCTGGATGGTGGGCTGAGTTGTCTTTCCCTGAGGTTTTAATTCAGTGAAAGGGATTTTCATTTCTTGGTTGAATAAACATTCCACTTCTATAATTCGATATTATGAACCTGCAAATGGAGTACCGAATATTCCCACTGCAAGCTCAGCCCAGATCAGCAGGAAGACTAAAAGTAAAACAGCCATAAAAACAATTCGATTCTTCTTCTTTGGAACTTTCCTTAATACAAACTCAGCCATAAGTCCCATGGCAAGCAATAACATGGCCATTATCAGGAAGTCAGTTCCCGACCAGTTAACTTCAGAAGAAAATTGCATCCCAATTAAAGGGATCAACAATAGAAAGGGCACTGCCAGAAGTATGGTAATCAGTCGTTTATTTTTTTTCATATTGGTTTATTTTAATAATCGTTCAATTGCACTAATATGTTTCTTAAATGCTTCTCTACCCATTTCAGTAGAGCGGTATTTTGTGTTTGGTTTCCGGCCCAGGAATTCTTTCTTATAGCTTATATATTCTTTTTTTTCCAATGATTTCAGGTGGCTGGCCAGATTGCCATCGGTGACTCCGAGTAATTCTTTTAAACTGTTGAAATCCAGATCGTCGTTTACTACAAGTGCCGACATGATACCAAGCCTTATCCTGTTTTCAAAAGCTTTGTCCAGTTCATTCAGGAGATCTTTCACGACTTATATTTCATTTTGATAATGAACCCATAAATGATATGCAGAACTCCAAATCCTATCGTCCATATAATAAGCCCGTAAGCTAAGAACTGAAATGCAAGCAGGCCCAGGAAGATTTCGATAAGTCCAAGGCCCCTTATTTCCTTCAGGGTGTATTTGCTCACATTAACTAATGCCAATCCGTAAAAAATTAAGGTCAATGGGAGGACCATCCCAACAAAGCCCCTTACGAGGAACATTAAAGAAATTATTCCCCCTGTAAGCAGCGGAATAGATAAGTTTATTAGAATTCTCCTGGTCTGCTGATCCCAGATTTTTTGTTTCCTTTTTTTTGTTTCCTGTGTGGTCAGATATATGACCAACCCAATACTCAGAACCAATGTCCCAAAACCGGTTATTAAAAGATTTGAGAATTGCTCTGAAGGGAGGATGACACTTTCAAAGCTCAGGTATGCCCCTTTTTCGAAAACCAATTTATGCGCAAGGAAGGCACCAGTAATGGCAATTAAGCCAGCCGTTATACCTGAGAGTCCGCTAAGGGAAATGAACCTGGAAGACCGGTTCATGATGTCTTTGATTTCTTTCAGGTCTTCTATGTATTTATCTTTCATTTAAAAGTACTTTGAAAAGCAAAGTAAAATAATTATTCTGTAACAAACAAATTTATTTCAGGATAATTTTGAATCGCGAATCAGGGACAACAAGCTATAATTGAGCAAATCAGGGCAGACGGTTTTATTTTCGGGGCAGATACCATAAATCTTTTTCCAGGTCTATTCCTCCGCCCATTTCTTCCTGTACTACCCGATCGACAATAAAAACCCCAATCCGGGCCATATTTGTGAAATCATCCATTCCGTTATTCGGAAAATTCTGACGTGTACGGTGAATATTAAATTTATCGGAGAAGGTCCTTCCAAATGCTTTTTCAATACCTTGCTTTCCGTACATAAAACCCAGTAAGCCTCCCCAGGTGGCGGTAGGATTATCAGAATCCCAACCGCATAAAGCCCCTATTTTAATAGTTTCCTTTATATCTCCTTTTCCATAGAACAGGCTGATAATGCTTGCCGCATAATTTATTCCACCCGCAAAACAACCATTGCAATAGATATTTTTTGAAGTCATATCATAACCATCCTCCTGGTTTAGCTGGTAACGGATATAAACTTCATCCCTGGCCAGCTCCCAGGGAACTCCTGCCATGTACCTGCTTTTTACAAAGTCATACATTTTTGCAGAATATGAATCGTCCGGAAGATGCTCCCTGGCTTGTTCTGCCATCCACATAAGCTGGTCTTTTTTACTGAGACTTTGATCAACTGCCGAAGCAAGGGAATACATGATCACATAAAATTCGGATATCCATTGAGCATTTTCTCTTGCCGTTGTTTGTATCGGAAGCAGGGCCATTTCCAGAGCAATATCAGGCCTGGCAGGTGCAAAGAATCCAAAAATTTCTGTGGTCAGCTGGGCATCTATCATTTCATAATAGTTATCATAAATGCTGTCGGATGTTAGATCCGGATCGCTGGTTTCCGGTGGAACAGCTCCCGCAAGCATCATATCCAGGGCTTTTTGATTGGAGACCCATAAATAATTTTCTTCCTCGTGCCTGATATGCTTTAGCCATCCTTCCCTGATCTCATCTCCTGTCAGAAAGCTTTTTTTATGAGTATAGAGAAGATATTGCCAGATATATTCAATATCCGTATCATCATCGGCGCCCCAGACTTCCTCTTCGCCTCTGAATACAAAATCTATATTCTCTGAAAGATCACTTGGGACACCCTCGGCCCAAATACTGGGTTGATCAGGCTTTCCCCAGTCTTCCCTGGTATAAAAATCACCTGTTTTCACATCACCTATATTACCGATTTTATCCATTTCGGTAACCAGGCCTGTCCAGTTTGCAATGCATTGTCCAAGCCAGAAACCATAAAGTTTTTCCTGGTAATCTGATCTTGAAATAACCAGATCGCCCGACTGCTTTTCGTAAGATTTGTATTGCAGGTTTTTATCCGCAATTGTTTCCTCAGCTTTCTTTTTCATACTATCGCCTGAATGAATGCAGGAGCTTATGAAAACCAGTGCAGCAAGAATAATCCAACAGAAATATAATTTTATCATTATAAGAATCTATAATTGGTTTGTAGAAGATGGCCCTTTATAAAATGACAAACTAATATAAATAAATATCCAGTCACCACAAGGTATTGATTAAATAAAGATGATGCTCTGGTAAAATATTGACAATGGAAACAGGTAGTTTGAAAACAAGTAAACAGGACGGTTGATTTCGGTTTAAAAACTATTTTGAAAAGGTTTCTTAATTATTCAAAAGATAAAAAAAGACAGGTATAAAAAGATATATTTCAAGCCGGGTCTGCTCAGGATGGCATTGAGACAGTCCTTCAGGATGCAATTCCGCTTTAGATGCCAGGTTTTCTTTAAAAGGATTTAAGCACTAGAGAATAAGTTCAGGAACTTCAATCTCATAACTGATTCCCGGTGTGGAACTCTCATAGAAATGAATAAGCTTTTTATCAACATAGGAAAAGAATGCGGGAATGACAATACTCCTTCCAAATGCTTCCGCCAGCTCCGGTAAGTCTTTTGTTTTCTGCCATTTCATTACTGCCTCATTCCCGTCCTGTTTGAGTCTTTTCTGTACGCTTTCCTTAACTTCACGACGCCCTTCATAGGAATTATCCAGTTCCTGTTGAAAGGATGAAATAGCTTCTTCCTGATTCACCACATTTTCATTTTCTTCTGCTGATTCTTTTCCCTCAAGATTAAAATGAAGATTTATGTCCAGATCCTCCACATTGTATTTATGTTCCAGTAAATGATAAAATATTCTCAGTTCTTTTTCTGAATGAATTTCCAAAAGTGGAGCTGTAAATTGAAAGGAAAGGGTCAGTACAATAAAAGTATCCATATCAAGATTTCCATGCTTTACTTCCAGGAGGGTGCTGTTCAGAAAATGCAAATAATCCTTTATGAATAATTCTTTGCGTGTTGGAGAAAAGTAGTGCTCAAGGGGAGGTTGTTTTTTTTCGATATTTTCGCCGAGTGTAAGAATTTCCTCAATGCTTATTATATGCATTCTTTGTTCGGGAAGCTGTCCGGGAATTAATGATAAAGCCATAATTATTTTGTTATTACCGACCCTACAAATTAGGAATAAATGAATGCACTTGCAAATCAGGGAAATATCAAATTTTTACTTTCTGTCAAATTTTATCGTTAATAAATGGCTTTTGCCGTAAGTATTTTTATTTTAGATGTTTCAAAGAATAACCAAACAATTTTTTATAAACTATCCTTAAACCTACATCAAATGAACTCTACCTCCAGACGAAAATTTATCAAACAAACACTATTTGGGGCCGGCAGTCTTGCTGTTTTGCCCGTATTAAGCTCATGTAATTTAGGTGCGAACGATACGATCCGGATCGGAATTATCGGTCTCGGCCAGCAAGCTATGAATCTCATGCAGGGATTTGCCAGGATCGAAGGGGTTCAGGTAGTTGCAGGTGCCGATGTTTATGGAATAAAAAGAGAACGCTTCCAGCTCAGAATGGATGAGTTTTACAAAGAAAAGGAAATGAAGGTTGAAGTGAAAACCTATAAAGATTACAGGAAGATACTCGAGCGTAAGGACATTGATGCAGTGGTTATCGCTACTCCAGATCACTGGCATGCCATACAGACCATCGATGCCTGCAAGGCGGGAAAAGATATTTACCTGGAAAAACCCATCACCTTTACCATTAAGGAAAGTATAGAGGTCAGGAAAGCAGTTAAAGAAAACAATGTTATCCTGGCAGTGGGAAGTCAGCAGCGGTCCGACCATAACTTCCGGCATGCGGTAAAAATGGTTCATGAAAAAGCAATCGGCGATTTGCAAAAAGTGAATGCATTTGTTGGTCCGCCTCCTTCACCCTATAATTTACCGGAAGAAGTCATTCCTGCCGATCTTGACTGGGAACAATGGCTGGGGCCGAATCCTTATGTCCATTATAATTCCCGCTTGAATCCTCCGGTATCTCTTGATCCCCCCGTAAACGAAAAGTACTGGGCTGAGTGGCGCTATTTTAAGGAAACCGGTGGAGGCTTTACCTGCGACTGGGGAGCTCATAATTTTGATATAGGCCAGTGGGGAATCAATAATGACTCTGAGGGTCCGGTAAAAATCATACCTGCCGGGTATGAGGAGACCGAATTCCTGACTTATCATTATAATAACGGAGTGGTTATGACCAATGAAGCCTGGGATGAAGCTTCAACCAGGGGTGTGAAA
>CBDUPM010000027.1:0-12246 GCA_965369105.1 uncultured Bacteroidales bacterium
AAAGAGATTTTGAAAATCTTAAATTGATTGAAATTGACCATGCATCGGTTGAATACCTGAAAACCGAATTTCCCGGAATTGACCGGATGCTTATTGAAGGAGATTTTTTAAACCTGGATTTAAGCGAAATCGGAAAAAAGATATCTATTATTGGAAATTTCCCCTATAATATTTCCTCACAAATTTTTTTTAAAGTCATAGGAGAAAGGGACAGGGTTGAAGAAGTGGTTTGCATGATTCAAAAAGAAGTTGCCCAGAGAATCGCTTCTCCTCCGGGGAACAAGCAATATGGAATATTATCTGTTCTTTTGCAAACATGGTATGATATTAAAATGGAATTTTCGGTGAAACCGGGATCCTTTTTTCCACCTCCTGCCGTACAATCAAGTGTCATCCGGTTAAAGAGAAACAGCCGTAAGCAACTCCCCTGCGATGAAAAACTCTATCTGCGGGTAATAAAAGCTGGTTTTAATCAAAGAAGAAAAGTCTTAAGTAATTCTTTAGGGAGTATTTTCTTACATTTAGGGTCTGAAAGTGAAAGACTTGGGCTTAGAAGAAGACCGGAAGAATTGTCGGTGAATGATTTTATTATTCTTACAACGGAGATTGAAAAACTATTAAAACAAACGCAATAAATATTCAAAAATGAATTTTGAACTGACCTGGGAATATATAGAGCGACTTACCGGGGTGATTGAAGCTAAGGATGAGAAATCAGCCATTTCCATGATGGAAGAGCTGCATGCAGCTGATATTGCCGGAATTTATAATGAGCTGGATATAGAGCAGGCGAAATTCCTCTACCTGCTTCTGGAAGGAGAAAAGGCAGCGGATGTGCTTGCAGAACTGGATGATGACGATCGTGAGAAGTTTCTGAGGATCCTTCCGTCAGAAACAATTGCGAGCGTATTTATTGAAAATATGGATTCGGATGATGCAGCAGATGTAATGGCTGATCTGTCTGAAGCCAAACAGGAAGAGGTTTTGCAGCATATCAAAGATATCGAACAGGCGGGAGATATCGTTGACCTGCTGAGTTATGATGAGGATACAGCCGGTGGGTTGATGGCAAAAGAAATGATTACAGTTAATGAAAACTGGAATATTCTTACCACCCTGAAAGAAATGCGGAAACAGGCTGAAGAAATTGATGAGGTATATTATGTATATGTGGTGGATAATGACAATATTTTAAAAGGGACTCTTTCCCTGAAAAAGTTAGTTCTTGCCAGCTCCAGCCAAAAAATTAAAAATTTATATAATTCAGACATCATTAGTGTCAGAGCGGAAACCAACGTTGAAGAGGTTGCCCAGATAATGAGAAAATATGACCTTGTTGTATTGCCTGTTATTGACTCCATCGGACGTTTGATCGGAAGAATTACCATTGATGATATTGTGGATGTAATTCAGGAAGAGGCCGAAAGGGATTATCAAATGGCATCCGGTATCATGGAGGATGTGGAAACGACCGATTCAGCATGGGTATTAACCCGGGCAAGATTACCCTGGTTGCTGATCGGTTTGCTTGGGGGAATTCTGGTAGCACTTGTCATTGGCCGTTTTGAAACGGATTTACAGGATAATGCCAAAATGGCCTTTTTTATACCGCTCATCGCTGCGATGGCCGGAAATGTTGGGATTCAATCCTCGGCAATTGTTGTACAAAGTATTGCCAATAACACGCTTGGACTTGAAAAGACCCTAAGTAAATTAATCAAGGAATTTCTTGTAGGGGTGGTAAACGGCTTGATCCTGGCAATATTATTATTTACCTATAATTTCTTTGTATCCGATTCATTTGCTTTAACCCTAACCGTGAGTATCTCACTACTGATTGTAATTGTTTTTGCCGCCCTGTTTGGCACTATTATTCCCTTATTGCTAAATAAACTAAAGATAGATCCGGCACTTGCCACAGGTCCTTTTATAACCACTCTGAATGATATCATGGGATTGTTTATTTATTTCCTTGTTGGAAGAATGATTTTCCTGATGATTTAATTTTTTACAGATATTCACTTTACCGGATAAGCTGACATTTATGGTTTAATCGGGACCCCTTTTTTATTATTTTTACCTGCCAGAAAATCGAACTATGAAAAAAATAAAGAATCCTTATTCCAGAATTGACGGCTATAATTGTTTTGCCTGTTCACCCGAAAATGAATTTGGTTTGAAAATGGAATTTGTGGAGGAAGATGGAATTTTTTCCTGTTATTGGGAACCCCGGCAGCATTTCCAGGGATATAATAATATACTGCATGGAGGAATACAGGCCACTCTTATGGATGAAATAGCTGCCTGGTATATAAACGCTAAATTGGGGACAGGAGGAGTAACTGCCAGGATAGAAGCAAGATATAAAAAACCTGTTTTTACCGATAAGGGACCGGTAAAACTGACCGCAGTCTTGAAAGAAAAAAATAATCGATTGGCCGGTATAGAGGTTCATCTATATAATAATGATGGCTCCCTTGCTGCTACAGGGATGGTGGAATACTTTTTACTGAGTAAGGAAAAAGCATCCGAACAATTAATGTATCCGGGACAGGATGCTTTTTACGAGGGATAAGCTTAGAATTCACCTCCTCGGAAATCAATTCGTTTTAAAAAAATTAAATAATGAAATACAACTTCGACGAAATAATCAACAGGGAAAATACCAATAGTGTCAAACTGGAATTCAGAAAGGAATATTTCGGCGATCAAAATGTTATCCCAATGTGGGTAGCGGACATGGATTTTGCCACCCCTGATTTTATCCGAAATGCTATTATTGAAAGGGCAAAACATCCTATTTATGGCTATACGGTAAGAGGAACGGCATTTAAAAATAGTATAATATCCTGGATGAAAAGAAGGCATAACTGGGATGTAAAGGAAAACTGGATAGTGTTCAGCCCGGGGATAGTTCCTGCAATCAATCTTGCTACCTTATGCTATTCCGAAAAAAATGATAATGTCATCCTGCAACCACCTGTTTATCACCCATTCTTCAGTGCAGTAAAAGATCATGAAAGAGGATTATCAGAAAACAATCTGATATACTCTGATGGTAAATATTTTATAGATTTTGAGGATTTTGAAGAAAAATGTAAGAAATCTTCCTTGTTTATTTTCTGTCATCCGCATAACCCTGTTGGCAGAATGTGGGAAAAGCATGAACTGGAGAAAATTGTTGAAATATGTAACAGGAACAATGTCCTTATACTATCTGATGAAATTCATTCCGATCTGATCCTTTCAAAAAAAGAACACATTCCCCTGTTACAGATTGAAGGCAGCCATCAAAACACCATTGCATTCTTTGCTGCAAGTAAAACATTTAACCTGGCAGGTCTGTCCACTTCCTTTTTAATTATTCCGGATGATTCCCTGCGACGCAAATTTGAAACACAATTAAATCATCTGCACCTGGGCATGGGTAATATTTTTGGTAACCTTGCCCTGGAAACAGCCTATAATGATGGGGAAAAATGGCTTGAAGAATTACTGGAATACCTGAGAAATAATTATCATTATCTGAAAGAATTTATTGAAAAAAAATTGCCCCTTATTAAAGTAATTCCAACAGAGGCAACTTACCTGGTGTGGTTAGACATGAGTGGTCTTAATATGGAAGAAAAGGAGCTACGTGATTTTATTATTCAAGATGCAGGTCTGGGTTTAAATGACGGGCCAAGCTTTGGAAAAGCTGGTGCAGGATTTCAAAGAATAAATATTGCATGTCCGCGGGAGACATTAAAATCGGCTCTCAACAGGCTGGAGCTTGCTGTTAAAAATTTAAATTGATCTGCATAATTACTATATTTACAAATAAGCCAATTTAAATGAAGATCAACCAGGGTATAAAAACCAGCTTATATTATAATATCCTTATTTTAGGTTTTATCACAGTACTTGCTTTTATCTACCTCTTCAGAAAAATTGTGGAACGGGATGAACTTATCCGGGAAGTAACAGAAAACTATCAGCCAAGTCTGACTAACCTTACCGGCCTGCTGGATAAATTTGAGGAAAGCCGGAAACTGATTTTATTCTGGAGTAAATATGCCAATGAAAATGATACCGACTATAAGGATGAATTTAATTCACTTTTTACAATTAAAATCCCTGTTTACCGCGATGCCCTGGTCGGCATGACAGATCAATGGCAGGAAGAAGATTTTCAACTATTAATGCAAACGGCCAATCTGATCACCGATTCCCTGTATTTCAGTTACCTGGATTTCATTAACACCCTAAAACTGGAATCAACAGGAACTGATTTAATTTCATCAGATATTGAATTTTTAATGCAGGATGCAGGACTTATATTTCTCCTGAGTGAAATTGATCAAAACCTTAATTATTTAATAGACAAAAGAAATACCGAAATTACCGGAATTTTTAATGAAATTTCAGAAAAAACGACCAGATTAAAGAACAATCTCATCATACTTTCCCTTTTCCTGTTTTTGTTTATAGTAATGTTTATTATTATTCTGAACCGGCAACTAAATAAAAACATTTCCATTCTCAGTAATAATTTATCCCTTCTTGGGAAAGGAATTATTCCTGAGGAAATGGAGATAAAAGAGAAAAATGAATTTGAAGCGGTCACCAAAAATTTAAATCGCCTATTCGAATATATGAAAAATCTGACACTCATTTCAAAACGAATCGGAGCGAAGGATTTCAGCACTGAATTTAAACCTCTCGGTGAACATGACGAATTGGGAACTGCCATTGTTAATTTGCAGGAAAATCTAAAGACAGCTCATGAAGAACAATTGAGGTATGAGATTGAAGAAAATCAGCGTACCTGGGTAAATGAAAATATTGCGAGAATCAATGATATTCTCCGAACCAATACCGATGATATTGAAGAACTTGCATTTGAACTTATCAAAGCAATTGTAAGTTATACCGGGGCTAAGGTGGGTGGACTATTTATAATAAATAATGAAAACCCTGAAAAAGTATTTTTTGAGTTAATTTCTTCCTATGCTTATGACAGAAGAAAAAAAATAGAGAAAACCATATTACCGGGCGAAGGTCTGGTTGGGAAATGCCTGCTAGAAAAAGAAACGAATTACCTAACGGATATTCCGAACCATTATCTTTCCATTAAATCCGGTTTGGGGGAGGACAATCCTGTTTCCCTACTTATAGTTCCGCTTCACCTGAATGAAAATGTTTATGGGGCAATCGAGTTAGCTTCCTTCTCTGAAATTGAAAATTATAAGATTAAATTCGTTGAGACTATTGGAGAAAATATCGCAACAACTATTTCAAAACTCAAGAACAATCTGAGAACCACATATTTGCTGGATCAGACCAGGCAACAGGCTGAAGAGCTTTTGGCACAGGAAGAGGAAATGAGGCAGAACATGGATGAATTAAGAGCAACACAGGAACAATCTGCTGAAAAGGAACAAAGATTGACTGCTGAAATTAAAGACCTGAAAAAAAGACTAAAGGAAAAAGAAGGGGATATCGACTAAGAAAGTTCTCTTTCCCCCAAATACTTTGAAATAGCCTCAAATAATTGAGGAGACCAGATCGGCTTAATCAAATAATTATCAAAATTTTTCAGGTTTTTTTTATCCTTTTTGCTCGCATCAAGTGAATATGCGGTTTGAGCAATGATAGGTAAATCAGGTCTTAAATTCTTAATTTGCATAGCCGCTTCATATCCATCCATTTCAGGCATTAATATATCGAGTAAAACCAGGTTGATGGCAGGAATTTCCTTTACTTTATCCACCGCAATTTTTCCATTCTCAGCCCAGATCAGATGAAGCCCAGTTGGCCTTAGAAGCTCCTGCAAATAAATAAAATTGGATTCCACATCCTCCGCTATAAGAATCAATTTATCGGACCAGCCAGAAGTTTTTTGTGAGTACTTCAATGCTTCCTTTTCTTCTTCTATAGATTTTAACTCTGCTATCTGATCCTTTTCAAGAGAAATAAAAGGAAGGGTAAAATAAAAACTGGCTCCTTCCCCCCTTTTTGAATGAGCCCAAATATTCCCACCTAATAATTTTACCATACTTTTTACTATGCTAAGTCTGAGTGCCGTTCCGTCAAAAGGTTGATTCTTATTGTCCGTAAGTTTCTTATACCTGTCGAAGATTACTGCCAGGCGGTCTTCTGAGAAACCTTTGCCTGTATCTTTAACATAAAACTCTAACAGATCCTCCTCCTTAATCCAGTAGCCCATTTTAACGATCCCCTCATCCGTGTGCTTGAAGGCATTCTCTAACAGATTTATCAGGACCTGCTTAAACCTTTCCGTATCCGTTGAAATTACAAAATCATATCCTTCAACTCCCTTTTCAATTTGTAATTGAATATTTTTCTTATTCAATTCTTCCTTTTTACCATTGAAATAAATTTGTAAATCATCTAAAAGCTCATTTACATTGCAATCCTTCAGGTCAAGTAACATTTCATCTTCATCAAATCTTGAAATATCTACCATATTATTTACCAATTGCAATAAATAATTACCGCTCGAATGGATATGATTAATATAAGTGGTTTTTGACTGTGCTGAAAGGTTGGGATCTTTTAATAAATCAGAAAATCCCACAATCGCATTCAGGGGTGTTCGTATTTGATAAGAAAGATTATCAATGAATTCTGCATCCCGTCGTGATTGTTTTATGGAGCGTACCTGGTTTTTCAGAAAATCATTTTCAAAATTTATATCACTTATCCATGAAGAAATAATGAATCCGAAAAGGATTACTCCTAAAACCATGAACAGCCGGTTATAAACTTCAAATAAAGGAACCTGAGTGATTAAAACTTGAAAAAATTTTAAATCTTCAGCAAAAATCAAATAATCTATCAAAGAATCAAGGATATACAAAATAAGGCCCAGCACGATAGAATATAAAATAACCTTGTTTTTAGAATTCATTAGGATTAAGTTCTTTTCTTGTAAATGTATAAGAATAATCTGAAAGTTCAAAGCTTGAAAAACAGCTGGAAATATATCTTTTTTGAGAATTTCTGTCAAAGTAAAAAATAAAAAAATCTGTTAAATTTCTTTATTTGCCAAACCATTCAAACAACTGGTTGTTTGAAGTTTAAATTAAATCTAATAATGAAAAAAATGAAAATCAAATTTCTATTTACAGCTATTGCCATATTAGCAATGTCGTGTGGTACAAAAAATGCAGAACAGGCAAAAACAGGTGAAGCCCAAGAGGTAGCGTCCATCGAAGGAAAAGAGTATTCACTCAATCAGGAAGAAAGTTCACTCAAATGGAGAGGAACCAAACCTGGTGGCGAACACATTGGTACAGTTGATATCAGTGAAGGAAATGTTGCCGTGAGCGATGGTATGGTAACAGGTGGTTCTATTGTTATTGACCTGAATACCATTCAAGATGAGGATTTATCAGGAAATATGGCTGAGAGACTTGTCGGACATCTAAAGTCTGAAGATTTCTTCCATGTATCAGAATACCCAAAAGCGGTTTTTAATATTACTGAAGTGGGAAAAATTGAAAATGCAGAAATGGATATGCCCGGTTATACCGTTACAGGTAATCTCACCATGAGAGGTGTAACGAAAAGTATTACTTTTCCGGCATGGATTGAAGTTTCAGAGAACTCCGTAACTGCAAAAACAGAAGAGTTCAGTATCGATCGTACCTTATGGGGAGTGAATTTTAAATCCAAATCAGTTTTTGCTGAATTTAAAGATGACTTTATCGGGGATATGATCAATCTGAAATTTGATGTGAGTTTTATGAATTAAAAAACCTCAAATCCTTAAATACAAAATCCCCGGAAATTCCCCTGCGAAGAATTTCCGGGGATTTTTTTTTACCAAAAAACTTTAAAAACCCATCCTTCTGAGGTCATACCGAAAGCTCAAGAGAAAATAACGTTCAATTACATTTGTTTCCATATCGGAAATATAACTGTCACTGACTGTTCTGCTAATGGAGGTATTTTGATTTAATGCATCATAAAATTTGATGGAAAGCTCTCCCCTTTGATTCCGGAATATTTTTTTCCCCGCCCCGATATTCCAAAGTGCAAACGACTGATCATAATCTTCAGATAAACCATTGTAAAGAGAATGACTAAACTGTGTATCCAGAAACCATCCTTTTTCAAGGATCCATTTAAATTTTACCCTGGAAAAGAGGTAAAAATATGCCTCAGATAGCATAGTGTTAAAACTACTGATGGGATTATTGTAAGTAGCATTGGATGAAATTGTAAAATCGATATTACTGCTTATATTACTTACCAGCGCATACCCCACGGTCCCGGAACGATCCAGGGAATGGCCTGTTTCTCCATTTACTAATCCGGGTTTTTTACTGAGATTCACTGATGCAGTAAAATTCAGATTGCATTTTATTGGATTAACGGGGATCCCATAGGTTGAAAAAAGGTTCATGCTCCAGGATCCGTCGAGATTTACCGGTATAATCAGTTTGCTTCCATTGGCCAGGCTGATCCCATTTATAATGGTATCGCCGGATGCAATAAAGCTACTATTGGAAATTTCATTCCTGCTTATATTAGCTCTGAATCCTGCATAAAACATACTGGATTTTTCGATATTTGCTGAACTATACCTCAAAGTAAAACTATTGGACACATCGGGTTCTAATGAGGGATTTCCTGTAGATAATTGCAAAGGATTGGAGTTATCTACTACTGTTTGTAACTGGCTGATGGATGGAACATCCGACCGGGTCCTGAGCATAAACCTGAGATTCCGGTTGGAACCCAATTCCAGATTCAGCATCAGCATGGGTAAGATGGAATGAAAATCATATTCATCTTCAGAGCTAATGGGGAATTCCTCATTACTCAAGAGATTCGTTCTCCTGTAGTTTACACTTGCCATAAACATCATGGACTCCTTCCTGTAACGATAACCTGTTCCAATTCCCTGGCTGTAATTCGTATTTAAAAACTTACTCGACAAAAGTGTATCTATCAATTCATATACGGAATTCATAGGATCCAGGTTAAAGGTAGTCTGATCCGCATCGTTACTTCTGACAGAATAGTCATAATTAAATTGTAAAACGGAAAATTCGGATAGAGGTTCGGTATACATGATTCTGCCTGAAATTGAACTCCCTTCCGTAATATTATTACTTATCTGATCTATACTGTCAGTTTCCATACTTTCAAGTGCATAATAGTCGGAAATTGCATACAAACTTGTTTCCCCATCCCTGTTATTTAAAGATCCGGAAATATTTAAGGATATACTTCTCCCGGTCTTTTCAAAAGCATGCATATAAAGTAAATCCGAAGAAATATTGTAGCCCTTCGTTTGTGAATAATAATCGTTAATTGTAGAGTTCAAGGGATCCAGATACTTAAAGGTTTTTCCCGATAATTTTGATTCCGAATCATTATTTTGAAAACTCAGGTTTGGCCTGAACATGATCCTGTTTTTACTGTCCGGCCTATAATCAATCCGAAGAAAGGCCCGGTGATTCCTGTTCAGCTTTGAGGAGATATCACTTTCATGGTAGGTCTGCCCGGCAAAACCTGAAAGCAGGTATTGCTGGTTTGTCATTTCTTCTGTTAAATTATCCACTTTGTTAAAAAAATAATTCCCGGAAACCGTTGTTTTTTCTCCCCAGCTATCGTTATAGTTTATTCCCAGGGTACTTATTTCAGATACTCCGCTTTGTTGCCCAATCATAAAATTCTGCATATTGGGGGATCCTCCGCTTCCACCCCTCATTCCTCCCTGTCCTCCTGCTCTTCCACCTCCTCTACTCCCTCTGGAACCCATAGCCCCCAGAATATCCTGCATTGAAAATCCCTGGTTACTTAGGTTATTTGACTGACCAAGGATGGTAATCCTCCGGTCGCCGTTAAAATCGCTCAGGTTACCTCCCAGAGCATAATAATTTTCAGGCCCGTAACCGGCATAAAACTTTCCAAACTGGCCTTTGCGCATATTTTTCCGGGTAACAACATTCATGGTTTTTGTCGTATTTCCATCGTCAAAACCCGTAAACTGTGATTGTTCCGATTGTTCTTCGTAAATCTGAATTTTTTCGATTATTTCGGCAGGCAGATTTTTAAGAGCCAGGCTTGGGTCATTATTAAAAAAAGGTTTCCCGTCAACCTTTACTTTTTCTATTTCTTCTCCCTGTGCTTTTACGGAACCCTCACTGATTTCAACACCGGGCATTTTGGCCACAAGATCCTCTGCATCTGCATCAGGGGTAGTTTTATATGCATCTGCATTATATTCTATTGTATCTTCATTAATAGTTGCCAGGGGAACTTTCTTTACAATGGAAACTTCCCCGATCTCCTTGGCTTCTTCCTTCAAAATTATTTCACCCATGTTTTTTGGGAAACTTAATATTGAGATATTCTCTGAATAATTTTCATGTCCTACATAACTAATCCTGAGCGAATATAATCCCGGAGCTACTCTTTGGAAAACAAATTCACCGGATCCATTGCTAAGTATGGCATTTTCTTTTCCTGTTTCCAAAGATTTTAATACAATATGTGCCCCAACCAGGGCTTGTCCTTTTTCATCCACAATTTTTGCTTTTAAACCTGGGGGTTGGGCATTTACATTAAAAAAAATGCTTCCAAGCAGAAGGAATGAAAAAAAAATTGCTTTCATAGAGCTGACTTAAATAGTAGATAATCGATTCTATTTATAAATTCAGATTCATAAATGTTCCGGAAGATTTTTCCTTTGAATCATATGAATTTTCCTATCAGGTAAAACTTAGACTTACTATAGGTATAAAAGTTTAAAATGCCTTTTATATGCATCTTGCTATTCATCCATTAGACAAATAAAACTCTTGTTATATTCAAGTTGTTTTTCCATTTCTCAAATATCATTTCTCGGAGAAGCGAGCTGGATTTTGGCAATGTTCTTTATGAAAATTATATATTTTTGAAGTTTAAATTTATAAAAATGAAATGCAGAGAAGGCTGTGGCGCCTGTTGTATAGCCCCTTCCATAAGTTCACCCATACCGGGTATGCCCGGGGGAAAGCCCTCAGGTGTCCGATGTATTCACCTGACAGACGATTTAAAATGTAAGATTTTTAATGATCCCGGAAGGCCGGAAGTGTGTAAGGATTTTCAGGCTGAAAAAGAATTTTGCGGGGAAAACAGAGAAGAAGCCATGGAAATACTTTATGGATTAATGAATTAAATTATCAGTTCAGACTAAAAAAACTTCTGGATAACAGTTGATTTAAAATTCTATCGTATAAAATAAAAAAGGGCAGAACTAAATTAAGTTCTACCCTCTTGAAGTTATATGGAAACTCTTTTACGGAGTTGGAGGCAACATTACCTGGTCAATTACATGAACTATGCCATTTTCAGTCATAATATCAGCAGTTGTGACGTTAGCATTGTTTATCATAGCACCTGAACCGGAAATCATAATTTTCAGATCGCTTCCTTCAACGCTGGTTGCTTTCATTCCGCTTTTCAGATCAGTTGATTTTACTTCACCTGCCATAACATGATAGGTAAGGATTTGCACCAGTTGATCTTTATTCTCAGGCTTCAGAAGCGACTCCAATGTGCCTTCAGGAAGTGCTGCAAAAGCTTCATTTGTCGGAGCAAAGACAGTGAAGGGTCCATCGCTTTGAAGGGTTTCTGCTAAGTCGCCAGCTTTAACTGCTGCTACTAGTGTACTAAGGAATTCTGTTGCCATGGCTGTTTCTACTATATCAGCTTTCGCTACATCTGATTTTTTTACATCTGATCCGCATTGTGCATTAGCATTTCCTGCAAACACAAATCCACCAAACAAAACTGCCAATACTAAGGACTTTAAATTTTTCATCGTTTTATAATTTTAAATTAATATACACAAGTAACGATGGCAGGAGCGTTTTGTTTAACTTTTTTTATTTTTTGTTAAACATATTGTCCCTTTAAAAGTCTATAACTCTTATTTACTGATCCTTACGACCCTCAGGATTTATTGTTAAAAAACTCCTAATTGAATTAATGAAGAGTTTTCTGCTTCAATTAGTACTATTATCCAACCCATAATTCCATATTCCCTTTAGAATAGAAGAGTTATAATTGGAGAATTTCATTTCAATTCCATCTTTGATCTCAAAGATATTCCCGTCAGTCAGTCCCATCCCATGCAATTATTCACCTGGTTTAAAATGGTGAGTTACCAATATAATAAAAAATGAATGTATGACCATTTGCAGAAAACTACCGGTTCTTTTATAAAAATACATAGAATGAGCT